>JASGCF010000285.1 GCA_030054275.1 Limnohabitans sp.
AACGGGGGCATTGGTATCCTCACCGATTCTCCGCACGGCGATCCGTGCACACCTTTGACTGCCGACGATGTTCGCATCGCGGCTGAACGATTCGGACAGACCATGCCCCGCCAGACCTACATTGCAAAGCCCGGTGAGATCAAGACCGTGTGGCGTCATGTCGACGCTGAAGGAAAGACCCTCGGTCATCTCGCAACTGAAGTTGCGACGGTTCTCATGGGCAAGCATCGCCCAGAGTTCACGCCAGGCGTCATCTCCGGTGACGCCGTCATCGTGACCAACGCTTCCAAGATTGTGCTGACGGGCCGCAAGCTCGATCAGAAGACTCGCCGTCGTTGGTCGGGCTACCCAGGCGGCCTCAAGATTCGTTCGTACCGTCAAGAGATGGACTCGAATCCGGCTCGTCTCGTGAGCGAGGCAATCATGCGCATGGTCCCGAAGGGCCGCTACGGCCGCTCGCTTGAGTCGCGCCTTCGCGTGTTTGCGGGCGCGACCCATACCCACGCATCGCAGTCGCCTGTCGACTTTGCGAGCAAGCCAGAAGCGCACGCGATGCCGACTGCGAAGCCAGATGCCGGTACAGCGAAGGCAGCGCGCTTGAAGAGCGCACCGCGCCGTTCGAACTAATCGAATCGTTGCGACACGACTGAAACCATCTGTATTGCTCACTCGACCTTTCTACGAAGCACATTGCCGCCCCGACACAAACAATGGGCGCGAAACACAGCGAACAAGCCATGACCGAAGAGACGACCACGACGACGACTTCCACCCGCATCCTCCGCGGCCCCGATCAGAAGGGCTGGTATTGGGGCACAGGCCGTCGCAAGACAGCCGTTGCGCGCGTGCGCGTGAAGACAGGTTCTGGCGCGGTCGAGGTGAATGGCAAGGAATTCGCTGATTTCTTCGTGGAAGAGCGCGACAGGCAGATCATTCTCGCTGTCCTTGATAAGACCGGCCTCAAGGGCAAGGTCGATGTCAAGGTCAACGCATGCGGCGGCGGAACCACTGGCCAGTGCGGCGCAACGCTGCTCGGCCTCGGCCGCGCTGTGATGAACTTCGATTCAACGCTGGAACCAATCCTCCGCGAGCACGGGTTCCTCACCCGTGATGCCCGTAAGGTCGAGCGTAAGAAGTACGGCCAATCTGGTGCGCGTCGTCGTTACCAGTTCAGCAAGCGCTGAGCGTGTTGGAGCGCTCGCTCTGGTGTACATCACGCGAAAGTCGCCGCCGCAGCGGCGACCGCGAAAGTCTTGAGTTCTACGTGCGTATGTTTGAGCGCTCGCGACTCGCTTCGCTTTCGCTCGCTTTGGTGTACATCACGCGAAAGTCGCCGCCGCAGCGGCGACCGCGAAAGTCTTGAGTTCTACGTGCGCGTGTTTGAGCGCTCGCGACTCGCTTCGCTTTCGCTCGCTCTGGTGTACATCACGCGAAGGTCGCCGCCGCAGCGGCGACCGCGAAAGGAACGAACGCTCAGCCGCGGAAGCGATTCTCGACATCACGCAGCCGCTTCGTCATCAGCGCCACGGTCGTACGATCTTCTTCCGCCAAACGCTCCACGGTTGTCGGCGCGTAACCGCCCCATCCATACCGACGCGCCAGCAATGGAGCGTCATCTTTGTTGTCGGATCGAAGCGCGGCGCCATGACCGAGTGCTGCAAGGACCCGCTCGCGACGCACGATCGGTGGCTCAACCAACGACTCCCACTGCGCCAACTCACCCATGACTCGCATCGGAAGACCCGACGCATGTCGCACCGCTGCGCGCGCCGTGCGCCGTGTTGAGACAAGTTTCGCAAGGGCGAGATCAGCACCCAAGGAAATCGCGCGATCAAAACGCTGACGCGACGGGTCGAAATTCGTCACAATCTCGCGCACGGCATTCCCGATCGCTCGAGCCATCATCCTCAATTCATCACTCGGCAATCGCTCCGGACCGCCTGCGCAGAGGTGGTCTGCACGGCCCCATGCGATCACAAGACCGCGCTCCACGAGAACCTCTCGCAATCGCAGCGCAGTCCGCAGGTCGGTTTCGATCTGATCGATACGCGAACGCTCTGGCCACTTGGGCAGCGCGTCGATCGCCCGCGACGCTCGTCGCAACACATAGTGCATCGCAGCGGCGCGCGTTTCGTCGCGATCTGCTGCCGCGCGGCCGTCACGCGGAAACGCTGCACGCAACGCGCGCGCCGAAAGGATCACGGCAAGAAGATCGCCATCTTGCAATCCAAGCAACTGCGGCTTTCGCGCGGCTGGGGCGCACGGAATGGTCTCGTCGGCGCCTGGCAATTCGAAGGTGGAAATCTCTACCCACGACGGTTGCACACCTCGCAACAACTCTGCGCGCCGCCGATCAACCAAAGCTCGCACCAGCGATTCGCTTCGATCGAGCCGCTGCGCAATACGCGATGGATCGATGCCCATGCGCCACGCACGCTCTGCAAATCGACCGGCGTGTTCATGGATGCCGCGACGGGTCGTGCGCTGCACGCCGAGTTCGCGGAGGAACAACAAACGCACACCTTCATGCGATCGACCCGAGCGCTGCGCCAACTCTTTCGCTGCGAGATTCAGCGTTTTTCCTGCCGCAATCAGCGCTCGGCCCTCGTCCAACATTCGTGCACGCTCGACCGCATCGAAGCGGCGGAAGTTACATGCGCGTGCAAACTCCAACCGATGCTGCTGCGCGAACTGACGCAAACATTCGCGGTAAATCGCAACGCGTGGCTTCCCGCGCTCAATGACCCAATGCGCGCACAGCCCAGCGCGCCGCCAACGCTGCAGCGTCTTCGACGCAACCCCAATCTCGCGTGCCAAATCTTCGGGCGTTGCAGCGCCACCTTCGCGCTCACTTCCGTCGAGCGCAAGCCTCGCCGAGAGGTCCAACACCAGCGTGACAAGATCCGCGCGCAATGCATCGCCAGCAACTCGCTCGCCTGCGTCGCGATGAAACTGCGGACCGACGATGCGAGCAAGGGTCGCAGAAAGTTCGTACACCTCATTCGCATCGATTGATGGAATGATCGCTTCTGCTGCGAGCATTTGCCGCTTCGATGCTTCAGCCGACGCATACACCGTCTGCGCTGGAAGCGCTTGGATGGTTGCGAGTGAGTACGCAGCTTTGCGTGGCATGCATCACCTGAACGGGGCCTACGCCAGAAGAGGGCGCTTCAGAAGCAATCTACCGGAAGCATCGAAGTGACTGTCGTGAGAAATCACTGCGGTGGATCTACGCGGGTCGCCGTGAGAAATTCGCTCGATCACGGAAAAGTGTTCCGAAAGTCCTACGAAAGCGGGATGGAACGCAGAATTCTTCTGGATTGCGGCGGTTTTCGGGCGTCGCAGGCGAGAGTCGCGCGCAACGCATGGGCGGAATCCTCCGCCGTACTCAGCCCGCGGCTGCTGAGGTCGTCGAGGTCCCTTCGCTGATGCGGCGTCCCTGCTGCAGCACTTCGATCGAAACTGAGGGACGCCCCAAACTGCTCTCGTTGTGTGAAACCATGCGCGCGATGCGGGGAATGCGCGGATTGATGCGCGTGAGCAACTCGTGCACGATCATTCCCGACTGCGCAGCCACGCGAGCAAGATGATTCGGCGCGTCAATGTCGTTTGAGATGAGTTCTACAGATGCGCCGATCCAATCATGTTCATCGCCTTCGTAGAAACTGGTGAGGTCGACCGTGATTTGGTCCATATTCACCGCGCCGATCACAGGCGCGAAGACCGTTCCACCGGAAGGCGCGCGAACCCCAACACACTGACCACCGATCGATGCAGGTTGTCGCGGTACTGGATAGCCATCTGCATACCCGACTGGCACAAGCCCCACCACAGAGTCTCGCTCTGCAACCCAGCGAGAGCCGTATCCGACGCCTGTACCTGCAGCGATGCGCTTCGCTTGCACGATCGAACTCGACCAACGCACCACTGGACGAAGGTCCGTGCGCGACAAACATGGCGCAGTCGCTTCGAGTTCATCGAGCCCGTATCCAAGCCATGCGAGGCCAAAGCGCGCCATCGTGCGGTGATATCTCGTATCTCGCGCAAGCGAATATGTGCTCGCGACATGCTCAAAGACTCCGCGGGGAATGAAGCGACGGTTTGCATCGAGCACGCCTTCGTACATTTCGTGCTGTCGATCGGTGCGGGTTTCGTCGTAGCGGGAATGCGTGAAGTGCGAGAAAATCCCGCGCAATGAAAGTGGTGACCCTGCATGCATCGCACGAAGAATGCGCGACGCTTCTTCC
>JASGCF010000286.1 GCA_030054275.1 Limnohabitans sp.
CGCTCGCGACTGGCGGGCTGCTGAAGCTTCGCTTCAGGTGCCCGCTCTCGCTCGCGACATTGAGCGTTCGCAACCTGCTTCGCAACTTGCTCGCTTTGGTGCGGATGACGCCAAAGGTCGCCGCCGCAGCGGCGACCGCAACGACCCCGTGAGAGAAACAGTGTTCTCGTCGGACAACTCTTTCACAGGAAGCCGTGTTTCACGGCTGCGCGCTTGGAGTCGCAGCCTCTGTCGCCGCAGATGTCGGCGTGACTTCACCAACGATCTCGGTCTTCGGTGCCAACTCGCCTGGCGCAAGGTCTACGCGCGGACCATTTGCGATCGGCGCGGCCGCTGGAATCACCCAGCGATACGACCAATCCACGCGCCACGGTCCAATCGCGCCGCCCTTCAATTTCACCTTCATCAACTGGTACACGCCGCGCTCTGGATACACGACATCGACTTCAGCAAGACCACCATCAAGTCGCAGTTGCTGCACCGAGAAAGCATCGGTTTCGCCAGCATTCATTGGACGCGCGCCGTCGCCAAGCAACGACTGCACTCGGCTCCATGTGTTGGCGGCCAATCCAGCTGGCAGATTGAACACGATCGGGCCGGTGTGACCGCTGATGCGGCTCGCCTCTTTGATGGCGCCTGCCATCACTTCTGGACCCGGCGAATTGTTCGGCGTCGAGATCGACTTCCCCGCTGTTGGCGGGTAGGTCGACATAGTGGTGCAGGCGAACGGGACCGCTGCGAGAAGCAGAACTGAGAAAACACGAGTCGTCTTGACCATGGCGCGGCGCATCGTAACAAGCAACGCGCAACCAACTTTGCGCAGCGTAAAAACCCATTGCCTGCGCAGCGTCAAAGCCTGTTGCGAAAAACATCGTCGGCGCCTCAGGAAGTCTGGGGCGCCGACGATGCAAACGTGGAATTCGGTCTGCGGCGATACAGGGTTTGAGTGCGAACCACCGCGAGGGTGTGCTACTGAAACCAGACCAACCGCAAAGTCGAGGGTAGCACAGGAAGGGCGCCACGCAAGCGAGAACTTCCAGTGTGGCGGAACTACTCCGCCAACCCCGTGGCCAAACCCGACGGGAATCGGGAGGAACGGCCATTGACGAGTCTCGCGTGGAGTTTGGGGGAGAAGGGTGCGAGGCCCGTCGCAGGAGAAGAGCGCTTACCCCCTGTACCTCTGCGCGCATCGCGTGGAAATTTCTCAGAATCGCGCCAAAACTCGCCTGCTGCCTCTCAACACAAGCCCTTTTCGGACCAAGGTTTGGGTTCCGGATCCTCGCAGCCCGCCGAGCACCCAAGGCTGCCCAGCGGTTCATCGACCCCCAAGCACAAGCGATTCGGGAATTGCTCGGGCTCGCCCATCGCGGTCGAGGCAGGCGAGGGTCGTGCGCCCCTCGGCGAGCAGTTCGTCCCCGCGGTAAATCTCGTAGGTGTGTTCAATCTTCACCGGGCCAGCAGCCCGCAAGGTCGTGCGGACGCGGACAAGGTCGTCGTACCGAGCCGGTCGTCGATACCGCGTCTCGAGCCGCACCACGGCCAGAAACACACCCGCGGCTTCAAGGTCGCGGTAGTTGCCGCCGGCCGCACGCAGCATTTCTGTGCGTCCCATTTCAAACCAGAGGGGGTACACCGCGTGATGCACCACGCCCATCGGGTCGCACTCTGGGTATCGCACCCGAACCTCGAGGTCGTGTGTGGCAAGGATGCTCTCAGATTCGTCTCGCGCGGATTGCCGCATGCACTGCTCCGATTGCTTTGTGAGTTCACCTTACTTGCCAATACAGAATCGCGAGAACACCAACCCAAGTACATCGTCTGGATGCACTGGGCCTGCGATGTCACCGAGATGATCGAGCGCTGCTCGCAGCAAGCTTGCAACGATTTCTGGATCTCGCACACCTCGCGACATCGATATCGCAACATCGTCGTGGAGTCGCTCACGCAACACATCAAGCGCTGTAAGTGCTGCGGAAAGTGCCGCATCATGTCGCGGCAAGATCGAAGCAAGTTGTGCACGGTGCATGGTGCGATCTGTGCGAATGCTCGCGACGATCGCGCTGCGTAACGCCTCGATTCCGAACCCAGTGGAAGCACTGGTGAGCATCTGCGTTGGGTCTGCCGACTTCGCAAGCGGAAGATCCGATTTCGTGATGACATCAAGGACACGGGACGAGTCGAGCGCAGCAAGTTGCTCGGGCGGCGCGTCGCCTCTCGGCACACATCGCACGACCAGATCCGCTTGAGAAATGAGCGTGCGAGCGCGCGACTGCATCAGCGCTGCGATCGAATGGTCTCGGCTTTCGCGCGAGGATGATGAACTTTCGTCATCGACCAATCCTGCCAGATCGACAAGTTCAAGTTCCACAACACTTCCGTCGCGCGCGCTCATTTCTGAGTGCGAACCGCTCGTACTCCATTGGACACGCGTCGCAATGGCATCTCGCGTTGATCCAGCAACAGCACTCGCAACGCTGCGTGCTCGTCCAACAAGCGCATTGAAGAGCGAACTTTTCCCAGCATTCGGCGCGCCAGCGAAGACAACCGTGGGAACGGCCGCTGCCGCAAGCGAACCGTGCATACCGCGCAGCGCAGCGACATGTTGATAGAGCTGCATGACCTGTGTAAGCAACCGCGTTGCTGGAATTGCCACCACATCTTCTTGATCGGTGAAATCGATACCTGCTTCGACGAGGGCAAGTGCTTCCGCAGTCTGCGCAACCAATTCGGCCGCACGAAGTCCGAAGGTTCCGCGCGCGACTTCCGCGGCAGCCAGAAGCTCCGCATCACCCTTCGCCGCAATGCGCGCAGCGATCGACTCCGCTTCATCGATACTCAGCCGTCCAGCAAGATACGCACGAAACGCAAACTCGCCGGGCCGAGCGAATCGTGCCTCGAATCCGGCGCGCATGACGCTTTCAACGGCGTGTTGTGCAATCGATGCAGCGACCGTCGGCGAACCAACGCACACGATTTCAAGCGAATCTTCACCGGTGAAACTCGTTGGACCTGGCATCCACGACACGATCGCGGGGCAACAAGCGACATCGTGATGTTCGCCGCACATCAATGGAACTCGCGCGCGGCGCACACATCGCTGCTGTGGCGCGCGTGCATCCAACGCCGCAGTGGCACCCGTGTCAGCGCCGAGCCAGCGCGCAGCAAGTGAACGAGTTGGAGGACCCGACAGCCGCACGATGGCGCGCACGGCACGACCTGGCGGTGACGCAACGGCCACGATCATCGGTCGATCCGCTGCGTTCAACGATCAGCGTTCCTTCCTCAACGGCCCCAATTTCAGCGTCCTTTCACGCGGCGCTGCTGCGACTTTTGCTGCTCTTGCGCGCGCATCAACGCTTGTTCGATCATGTTGCCAAACCAACTCTTCTTCGTGGCTGGCTTGACGGTCAGATCCATCGCATCGACTTGCTTCTTGATGATGCGGCCTTCGACGATACCGATGCAGGTCGAGGTCAAGATGTACAGCGTCAATCCACTTGGTGCCGCGTAGGTCATCAAGGGGAACATGATGACCATCATCCACTTCATCATCTTCTGCTGAGCAATCTGCTCTTCGGTCATGTTCGGCGTCATGGGCGGAGCCATGTACTTCTGTTGGATGAAGAACACGATGCCCATCAAGACTGGCAAGAGATTGATGGAACTCAGCGTGAAGAGCCACAGGTCGATCGATGTTCCAAGCGAGATGAATCGATCCGGCTCTGAAAGATCTGCAAGGAATGTCCAACCGCCGAACTCTTGGAAGATTCCGAAGAACGCAGGCTGTTGACGCAACTCATAGGCGAAGAACAGCGTTGCATAGAGCGCCATCCAAATCGGCATCTGTGCGAAGGTCGGAAGCAAACCTGCAACGCATCCAGCAGGACTCACGCCCTTCTCCTTGAAGAGGCGCATTTGTTCTTGCTGCATGCGCGCTGGATCGTCCTTGAACTTCTTCTGCAGCGCATCCAATTCAGGCTTCATCGCTTGCATGGCACGCGAGAAACGCTGCATCGAAATCTGCGACTTCTTCTGTGTCTTGTGCAGCGCAAGTCGCACCACAATTACAAGCGCGATGATCGCCAAGCCCCAATCGAAAACCACATAGTCGTGGAGGAAGGCAAGGAACCACAACATGCCGTCCGCAAGCCACGCGAAGGTGCACCAAGAGCAGCAGCCGCTCATGAGATAGACGATGAGAAGATCCATACGCAGCGCTGCGAAAGGCTCTTGCGCGCCAAGAATG
>JASGCF010000287.1 GCA_030054275.1 Limnohabitans sp.
GGCTGTTCGGTGCGCGTCCATGAACGCACGATGATGTCGCGATTGCAGGTTTCTGTCGCTCGTGGGCGCAGCACGATCATCCCGTCGTTTGTCGGTTCAAGAGGCAACACTCGTTCGAGAGCGATACTTGCAGAGAGATCGGTTGCGTTCGCCGGTAGCTTGATTTCGAAGTCGAGCGCTGTGCCGCCTTCGAGGAGTACCGGAGGAGTGAGTTGCGAAGCATCCGGTGCGCGATCTGTATCGGCTGCGGTACCGCGACCGTTGTGGGAACGCGCTGTGCCAGGCACATACTTTTGAGAGACCGTCGTTGGGAATCGGTACTCGAAGCGGCCATCATCACAGCGCAGTCGCTCGACGATGGTGAGCTTGACGACGACCGACTTTCCGCGGGGCACATTTGCAAGGGACATCGTGTGCAGGTCATCGCGCTCGGTTTCCAAGATCGCAGCGGATTTGCCGCGGAGTTTCGCCGATTCAAACTCCGCGCGCGCTTCCTCGCGACGCTTGCAGGTGCCACGGACGCATCGATCTCCAGCACGCAACTCAAACGCGGTGACGGCACCGTCGGCTGGAAGCGGAATGGTGTGCACCACATCAAGCGGCGATCGATATGGATTGCGGTAGTGCTCTTCGAGCTCTGTGATCGCGCAATCACCCACGATCTGTGCGCGCACAACGACGCGCGTGAGCGGAAACGCCTTTGTCGCGTGCCGCTTCTTATCGAGACCGAGCAGTTCTCCGAGCCGTCGCGGAGCATCGGCGGCGGGCGCATCAAACTGTGGTATCGATGAGAAACTCGCGTGGGACGGCGTGACGACATGCGTGACACCAAACGGCGTCTGATCTCGTGGCGTGGATGACATCAACTCTTTCCTCCATGGTTGGCGCTTTGGGAAATGGCGCGTTGCGTGGTGTTTGTGAGAAGTTCGAGTAGGGCGGTTGGGTTTGTCACAAGCGCGGGATCGATGGTGACAAGGACGCCGCGCGCGACTTCGTGTGTGACGAGTGCTCTGGTCGAGTGGGCAGCGGTGGTGCGCGCGGCGGAATGCGGAGTTGCGCCGAACCCGACACTCGAATGCTCTCTCGATGCCGCGATCGCGTCGAAGAGCTCATCGCTCGACTGCGTCGGCAGCGCAGATTGAATCTGTGCAAGCGAGTAGCCTTCCGACTGCAGTTGTTTCGCGGCAAAAGCGCGCAACAGGTGGTCGCGACCGTACATCGCGCGTCGGCCGATGTACTCGGGCCGCGGGAGAATCCCAAGCGACTGATAGAAGCGAATCGTGCGACCGTCGAGCGTTTCGCTCGCTCGCTTGTCGTCGACAGCAAGTTGCGCGTCATCAAGTGCCTGATTCACCAAATGTGCAAGCGCCTCGAGGGGAACGCCCTCGGGCGGAATCGCATTGAGAAGGTCCGGCAGCCGTGCGTTCATGCAAGCACTGTAACAGTAACAGTAATCACTGTCAAATAAAGTGCAAAAACACAGCTCCGATTCCTAAGAAAGGGGATGAGAGTTGGTTCTCGGTCGTTGGTGGATGCGAGACGAGATCCCTACCGCCATGAGATCAATCGGCTGACCACGCGTTCAGCAGGAAGGACAAGTCTTGCCCGTCTGTGAAGCCGTTGCCGTTGATGTCGGAAACCCCGGGTTCGCCCCAGTTTCCGAGAAGGATCGCGAGGTCGGTGGCATCGACGGTGCCGTCGTTGTTGAGATCGGCAGGGTTGTCGGATTCATCGTCGACACCGTCGCCGTCGTCATCCGGATCGATGCAATCTGGCAGAGCATCGCCGTCAAGATCGCGATCGTTGACACCGTCGCCATCGCAATCGAGTTGTCCAAGCGGCGTGATGCGAATCTCGTTCGCCGCGAGCGACGCCGTTGCGGGAACCTCGATGAACTGCACCAATGCGCTCGTGCCGAGAAGTGCATTGCCCGAAACTGGTACGAAGGTGAATGGCACCCACTGGTCACCAACCACGCGGCGGTAGACATAGGTGCCAGGTTCGCCGCTTGCTGCAGCCACATCGCCAAACGCGTCGATGGCAAAGTACTGTGATCGCGCAGCAAAACCGTCAAACGGTTGAAGCAACGGTTGCGCGAGATCGTCAAGCGGTGTGCCTGCACCTCCGGTCGCGGCCGGTGCAACCTTCGCAAGCCGTGTGGTGAAAGTGCCAATGGCGGTGTCTGCGCGTCGGGGTGTTGTCAATGCATGACTACCGAGCGGAATCGCAGCGAAGCCGAGAGGGTCGAAACCGCTCGGTGGTTGGACGATCGCGCGGATGGTCCACGCAGCAGTGGTCAGACGACTCTGCAAGTCGTAGAAGTAAATCGCTGTGTTGAAGGAGCCGAACTCGCCGAGTGTCGCTTTCACGACGACTGTACGACCAACCGTCTTGAGATTACTCGGAAAGAGGAAGCCGTCTGATGCGCCGCTCGGAGGAAGAATGGTCTGTCGAAGCGTCCAGTTCTTCGCGCCGAGAAGGCGGCGGAAGACGAAGAGACGATCTTCGCCAGCGACGAAAATGTCTTCACCGATGCCTGGCACGACTTGTAGAGCGACGCTCCGTCCGAACGAAAAGGTCGAGGGCGCTGTGCCGATTGGCGCGATGCGATCGACGACCTCAAACGCACTCGCGCCGACCGGTCGACGCCACACGACGACAGGCATCGCAACCGGAGTAGCAAGAAGGTCGGGGTACGAGCCACCAACGATGATTTCATCGCCATTCTCTGCGACACCGGCAGCAACGGACGCCCCGACGAGCGCGTTCGGCGGGCTCTCCGGATCGGTCAAGAGTTGGCGCGAGGACCAAAGCGCACTGTCTCCGTCCGCCAACGATTGACCAAACTCTTCGACGATCGCGATGCCGCCTTGGTTGACGACTTCGCGGAACGCAGTTCGCGAGCCAACAGCAATCAGCCGAGGAATCACAGCAACGGCGCTCGCGGATGTGAGTGCTCCGACATTGCCACCATCGGGTGTTTGCCGCTGCCAACGCGCATGAATTGGCTTTCCCGTTGCGCTGTCCCAGCAGTCCTCTGCGCCGTCTGCATCGGTATCCGCGGCCACTCCTTCGCAACCGCACTGTCCGGGAAGAGATCGGTCGGCATTCTCTGGGCAGAGGTCGTCACCGAATGGCGAAATCACAAAGCCGCCTGCTGCCACCCGAGGCAACTGTTCTCCTGGGCGCGTCCATCGCACATTCGCGACGAAGATTGCGGTCGACTCTGTTGTGGTGACAAATCGCGCGCAGAACAAGCGTTCTGTCGGACCAACGACGACCGATGCAGCCGCGTAGAAACCACAGGTTGTACCGAGAGACGCGAACGGCGGTTGTGCGACATGGAATCCCTCGGTGATTGACCAGTCGCCCTCCGGCCCGATCGGTGTGGAGTTTGCTCCGGGACCGTTGCCAGCTGCGAGGAACGAGTCGACTTGCGAGGAAGCGGGACCAAGACTCGGCGACCATGAACCGAACTCCGTGGAGTACTCAAGGTCTGAGGCAAAGTCGCGATGTATGAACTGCGCGGAACCATCGACAAGTCGGATGTCGGTGATCGAGCTGAACCTGTCACCGCTTCCTGTGAAGCGAGCAAACAGATTCGTCACGATGACCGGGGTCTCTCCGATCTTCGTCGTCGAGTACTCGATTTCAAAACGTAAGAAATCTGCGTGCACACATACAGAGGCGCAAAGTGCACTTAGGGCGCTTGCGATCCGACCAACATGAGAAGCAAACTGAGCAATTGCCATCCTCAACTCCAAACATGGTTTGCGTTACGACCCTTTGCAAACTACGCAGGATGGGAGGCCGCCACAAACAAATTCGTGGAAGGCTGTGAAAAACGTGGCGTCTCGCCGTGGACGTGCAGTCGGTACGTCACGGAGCCCGTGCGGAGTCCGTCAAACGCCGGAGCAGGTCAAATGCGGCGAGTGGCGTGAGTGCATTCAAGTCAATCGTGCGGAGTTCCTCGACGACCGGATGTGTTGCAAATCCGCCGAAAAGCGAGAGTTGCTGTTCGAGCGGAGGTGCAGTGGGGGGCTCTGGAACAGCGCGGGCAGCAGGCGAACGCGACGCGGGTGGTGTGGCAGAGAGCGCCCCGGGTGCGGAAGCATCCTCAGACCCAGAAGTATCGTGCGACAACGCCTGCGCGACCTCAACCTTACCGAGCAGCTCAAGAACCTCTTTCGCACGAGCAATCGTTGTTGGAGGAAGTCCAGCCAATCGCGCCACATGAATGCCA
>JASGCF010000022.1 GCA_030054275.1 Limnohabitans sp.
GCCAAGAACGACTGCTGGCTGACCGTGATCCCAAGCGTCAATGCGCAAGGCGTCACACAGCCTCCATTCTTCGACTGATCGTCGATCATCTCGATGAAGAAGACAACACCCAACAGGGCCGGCCACTTGGTCGGCCCTGTTGCTTTTTGATCACGCTTCGCTTCGCGCTGGAGGTCATTTCATCGCGTACCATCGCCCCCATGTTCGTCGATCGGCGCACAGCACTTCCGGTGATCATCGTCGCTCTACTGACACTGGTGGGTTCGATCGTCGGGGCGCCCTCCTCTTGGGCAGTCGTGACCCAGTCGAGTTCCGCCTCTCCGCTTGCGATTCCCGCGTCGCGTCAGGCAGATCGGGTTGCGGTGGTACCGATCACTGGTGCCATCGACGATGTCACGCTTTGGTCGCTCGAGCGTCGCCTTCGTGCAGCCCGCGAACAGGGTTACGACGCGGTTGTCATCGAACTCGATACTCCTGGCGGCGAGGTGACTGCAACGATCGATATCTGTCTGCGTATGCGCACAGAGGCACCTGAAAATACGGTTGCGTGGATTCACCCGAAAGCCTTTAGCGCAGGGACCTTTATCGCGCTCGCGTGTCGCGAGATCGTGGTTGCACCAAGTTCGACCTTCGGAGACGCAGCGCCGATTGCAGTCCTTCCGGGTCTAGGTCTTTCCCCGCTTCCTGCAGCAGAACGCGCCAAGATGGAGTCGCCCTTGCTTGATGAACTCGACGCAAGTGCTGCACGGCGCGGTGACGACCCGCGACTTCTGCACGCTTTCGTCGTCACAGAGCGCGAGTTGTGGGTCATCGAACGCAACGCAGACGGCGTTCGCCGCTTCGCAGATCGCGCAGAAGTCGAAGCCCTCGGACTTGACCCTGCCAAGTCCGCAGTCCGTCCACCAACAACCCTCACCATCGCCTCTCGCCCGCTCTCCGCTGCAGAACTTCCGCTCGATGCGAAGGATCGCGGCACTTGGACGCTGGTTGAATTGGTCGACGATGCAACGCGGCTGTTGGTCGTACAACCCGACGAGGCACTGCGATGGGGCCTCGCAACAGGCGTTGTTGCCAACGATACAGAACTCGCGCAGTACTTTGGCGCAAAGTCTGTGACGCGATTTCCCGAGAGTTTCTGGGAGTCAGCCGTGCGATTTCTTGTGTCGTGGCCGATCCGAATCCTGCTGATCGCGGTGCTTGTTGTGTCGCTCGTGATCGAAGGACTTCACCCTGGAATCGGCGTCGCTGGAGGTATCGCCGCGGCTGCGCTCCTCCTTCTCATCGGTGCGCCATCGCTTCTTGGCCTCGCCGAGTGGTGGGAGATTCTGCTTGTTCTTGCTGGAATCGCACTCATTGCGATCGAAGTCTTCGTGACACCTGGCATTGGATTCGTGGGCCTTGCTGGGGCGCTCTGCATCCTGCTTGGGCTCGTCGCAAGTTTCACAGGCAGCGATCCAACGAGTGCGAGCGAACGCTCGGCACTGCTCACCGCAACAACCACAACCGTGGCGGGTCTCGTCGCAGGTGGATTACTGACATGGTTTGCTTCACGCTGGTTCCGCGAAACAAGTTTGTTCCGTGGTGCCGTGCTGTCTGCTTCGATCGGACGCGCGCATGAACAGCCCATCCGTGGCGAAGCACCAATCCCACAGATCGGCACCATCGGTATCGCTGATTCAGACCTTCGACCATCGGGGCGAGTGCGCTTTGGACGCGATCTCATTGACGCACAGTCCACCGGTGACTATCTCGCACGCGGCTCGACCGTCATCGTTGTAGCGCGTGTCGGAGTCACGGTGATTGTCGAAGTACATTCGAACGAGAAAGGTCAGGCATGAGCGGCGAAGAATCCTCAGGAGCACTCCTCGGAGCCATCTTGCTCGGAGTCGCAGCATTCGGCATTTTTTTCCTTGAATTCGTGCTTCCAACTGGTGGGTTACTCGCTGCGCTGTGCGTCCTCTGTGCTGTGGCGTCGGTCACGCTTGCATTCATGCACGATGCCACGCTTGGCATGACATTGCTTGCACTCTACGGACTCGCAGCACCATTCATGCTCATGCTTGGCCTTCGCATGGCAACCAAATCGAAGGTTGGGAAAATGATGGTGCTTTCTGCAGAAGATCCCGCGCGGACAGGTGCGCGCATCACCGATGAGGCATCGCTCTTTCCAACACTCGGTACCCGCGGCGTCGCACTCACGCCCCTTCGGCCAGCTGGCTTTGCGCGGATCGACGGGAAACGCCTCGACGCGTCTGCCGAGGGTGACTTCATCGATGCTGGTACTGCGATCGAAGTTGTCTCGGTACGCGATGGGCAACTTCGCGTCCGTCCTGCGGAAACTCTTTCAACAGCAGAAACCCCGCACAGCGTCAATTGACGCTACCTTGCGCTTGACGCGCATCGTGTCATCAAGACCAACGGAGATCGACCAATGAGCCCACTCATCGCGCAAGCTGTCGGACCAGGCACTGTCTTCCTTTGGATCGTGCTCGGTATCGCATTCCTGTTTGGCCTGTTTCTTTTCTTCGCGATGCTTGGCGTACTCAAGTTGTATGTGCAGGCCCTCTTCAGCGACGCGAAGGTCGGCATGCTTGATCTCATCATGATGCGACTCCGGAAGGTGCCGCCGGAAGTGATCGTGCTCAACCGAATCTCGGCAAAGAAGGCTGGTCTTGACATTCCGACCGATCTCATGGAGGCCCACTACCTCGCCCGTGGCGATGTCACGCGCGTAGTGAATGCGATGATCGCCGCGGATAAGGCCTCGATTGAGTTGCCATGGAATCGCGCGACCGCGATCGACCTCGCCGGCCGCGACATCCTCGATGCTGTGCAGACCTCTGTGAACCCGAAGGTCATTGATTGCCCAAGTGTGCAGTCTGGGAAGACCACCATCGATGCCGTCGCGAAGGATGGCATTCAGTTGCGAGCCAAGGCCCGCGTGACTGTTCGTACAGCCATCGCGCGTCTCGTGGGTGGTGCGACCGAAGAGACGATCATCGCCCGTGTTGGTGAAGGCATCATCTCCACGATCGGTTCGGCAGAAGACCACAAGAGCGTGCTCGAGAACCCCGACCGAATTTCGAAGACGGTGCTCGCAAAGGGTCTCGATTCCGGAACCGCGTTCGAAATTCTTTCGATTGACATCGCGGATGTCGATGTCGGCGAGAACATCGGCGCGCAACTCCAAGCCGCGCAGGCCGAAGCCGACACGAAACGCTTTCAAGCACAAGCAGAGCAACGCCGCGCACTCGCTGTCGCGCAAGAAGTGGAGTATCAAGCAGAGGCGCAGAAGAATCGTGCGCTGGTCGTGCTCGCGGAAGCAGAAGTCCCGAAGGCGGTTGCAGAGAGTTTGCGCACCGGAAAGATCGGCCTGATGGACTACTACCGCATGCAGAATCTCACTGCGGATACCGCGATGCGCACAGCAATCGGTGGCACACCGCAGCAAGGGTAACGAGGGTAAAGAGGTTCACGAGGGCAACGAGGCCCGTCACAGAAACGCTCCGCGCCATTTGGCACCATGCCAACTCTGTTTGTGGTCATGCCCGTGTACAACGAGCCAGCGACGCTCGGCGAGGCTGTCACTCGCGCGCGCCAAGCACCAGTGCCCGAAGGCTGGCGCACGCAGGTCATTCTCACGGACGATGGATCGGACGAATCGACGCGCGCATGCGTGCAGTCACTCGGCGAAACTGGAATGGCGATCGTCTCGTTTCATGCGAAGAATCGGGGCAAGGGTGCTGCGATTCGTACTGGCTTCGCGCGCGCACTCGAAGATGCGCGTGACGACGACGCTGTTGTGATTCAAGACGCGGATCTTGAATACGACTCACGCGAGTTTGCGCGGCTCCTCGAACCGGTGCGAATGCGCGCAGCGGATCTCGTTGTTGGAAATCGGTGGGCAGAGCCGTCGAAAAACTTGAAGCGACGACTTCATCGCTTTCTCAATGGGATGCTCACTTTCGCAAGCAACCTCGTCACTGGCTTGGTCGTGCGCGACATGGAGTGCTGTCTGAAGTTGTTCTCGGTTCCGGCGCTGCGCACAATCTTGCCGGATCTTGATGAAGAGAGGTTCGGCATCGAACCGCAAATCATTGCTGCAGCGGCTCGCCATCAACTTCGTGTTCGTGAAGTTGCAGTGAGTTACAACCCGCGCGGATTTGACGAGGGTAAAAAAATCCGCATGAAAGACGGCTTCCGCGTGTTCGTTGTGTTGTGGCGCGAGCGTCGGCGTGGTTCTCGCGCGGTACACTCGCGCGCGTGAACATTCCAGACAACAACACGCCATCGTCGCACGATCGCGCGATGTCGCGAGACGCAACAGACAGTGTGCGCGCACCAGGAAAGCCGACGCGGGCGAAGATGTTGGTGCAAGTCGTGGGGTTCATCCTCGGTTGCGTTCTCATCGGGTGGTGCATCCAACGCGCATGGAAAGATGGCGGCGAAGGCCTCGCAAAGCTGCGCGCGGCCGATCCAACACTGGTTGCGTTGCTTCTTCTCTCGACGCTCGGCTCAATCGTTTGCTCTGGACTCACATTCTGGTCGGTTGTCCGACCGATCCGTCATGTAGGCAACATCGAAATGCAAGCCGTCAATTTGATGGCGACACTCTTCAATTACGCACCCGTGCGGCTCGGTCTGGCACTGCGTTGCGCATACCACTGGCGTGTTGATCGCATGCCAGCAACCGACATCGCTGCGTGGATCGCGGGTGTCGCCATCGTCACACTCGGAACACTCGGCGCAGGCCTCGTCGCTGGACTGCTTCAGATTCTTGTTGGGCGAGAAACGCTTTCGCTCGACGGGCTTTGGCTTGCAGGATTCGTTGGCGTTCTCGCGATTGGCTCAACCGCCACCATGCTCCTCGGACGATCTGCTGTCCTTCGTCGCTTCTTGAAAGGCGGCGAGCGCGTTCTCAGCGAGCCCCGCGCACTTTTCGGCGGCATCGCATGCCGAACCATCGATCTCGCCATGTGGGCGATTCGGATGTGGGCGGCTGCGAAAATCGTGGGAGTTTCACTCGGTCCAGCACAGGCTGCCATGCTTGCGGCCGTTGCGATTCTCGGCGCAGGAATCCCACTCGGACGAATCGGGTGGCGCGAAGGTCTGGTTGCGATCGTTGCTCCGTATGTGATTGCCTCACAGTCTGGTGAGACAGAGAGTCTCGACGCCCTCACCGCACAACTTGCACTTCTTGAAAGCGCTGGCGAAGCGATCATCAGCCTTCCGCTCGGAGTCTTTGGCGCATTGTGGTGCGCGCGACGACTGAAGCGCGTACCCTCCGGCGCGTGAGTGGATCGCAGTCCAACAACTCGCCGCATGGCGATGCCAATAAAGACAACGCGCGCGACGCGCGTCCTGTCGCACTGCCGCTTGCCATACTTCCGCTGCATCAACAGCGATACAGTTGTCACGGATGTGGGAACTGTTGCCGTGATTTCACGGTGCAATTGCGGCCACACGATCTTGAAAAACTTCGCACGCAAGATTGGGAAACAAAACTTGGTGCTCCGGTGACCACGGAGTTCCGTGGCGTCACCTACCTGCGTCAACGCGACGACGGCGCGTGCGTCTTCCTGATGGACGACGGCCTCTGCAGAATTCACAAGGAGTACGGATTTACCGAGAAACCTATCGCGTGCCAAATGTTTCCGTTTGTGCCGATCCCCGATGATCGCCGAACACGCGTCGGTCTGAGTTTTGCGTGCCAAAGTGTGCGCGAGAACAAGGGAGCGGAACTGCAAAGCCACGCGAATGATGTTGATCGCATGACGCGTGCTGTACCCGAGACGCGCGTGGCAACCTACACAGCGATGCTCGCCGATGCGATGGGCGCGAAAGACGGTGAACTTGATGCGCTGTCACACGCCATCGATGCATATCTCGCACGCAACGATCTCACCATGCGCGATCGCTTTGATGGTCTTTCGTGGGTTGCAGCGAGTCTCGGCCGCGCGAAACTCGCTGAAGTGCGCGCGAAACGCTTCCGCGAACTTGTGGCGCTTCTCGTCTCTGCGTTACCAGCAGAACTCGAACACTTGCCACTTGAAGCCGTGCTTCCCAAACAAGAGCGATTGCTGCGGCAGGCTGTGTATGCTCGGCTCGAAGATGTACAGGTACATCACGCAAAATCGAAAGGTCGTTGGCGGACGGTGCTTGCGCAACTTCTCGCAAGCCGCGCATTCACGCGTGGAAAAGGTCGTATCCCAAGTGTGGCGCGCGGTCTTCTCGGTGATGTTTCATTCGATCTCATTCGCGGGATTCCAGTACTGAGCGAAAGTCCAGATCGCGACGCCATCGAAGATCTTCTCGTGCGATACGCCCGCGCGACGATCATCGGCGGTCGCGCGTGGGGTGCTGGGTACTACGGTTGGCCTGCAGTGCGCGGCCTCCAAGCGTTGGTACTCAACATCGCATGCGCTGCGTGGCTCGCGCGCGCACTCGCAGCATCGCGTGGCCACGCGCATGTCACGATCGATGACGCGCGTGATGCGCTTGGCCGCATCGATCGTCATGCGGGCCGCGCGCCGTGGCTTGGTTCCGTTGGCGAACGCCTGCGGCTCGAGTACTTCCGCTTGGACGACGGCCTGCGGCGAATCGTGCGCGAGAGCATCTAGCGATCTCCGCACCTCGCGATGTACACACAAGCAGTCAGTCGCAGTCAGCCGCGCAGTTGGGGCAGAATCAGCCTGAGCGCATTCCCGCGATGACTGCGCGCGTTCTTCTCGTCAGGCGAAAGTTCTGCGCTCGTGCGACCATCCTCAAGAACAAGCAACGGGTCGTAGCCAAAGCCATTCGATCCGCGCGGCGCGCGGCCGATGATGCCGTCGAATGTGCCGCGCGACTCTGCGACGATCCTGCCGTCCGGTCGCGCGATCGACAGCACGCACACGAAACGCGCCGTGCGCTGCGCGTCTGGAACATTCGAAAGCGCTGCAAGTAACTTCATGTTGTTCGCGCGATCGCGTTCCTCGCGCGTCGCGCCGATACCCGCGTAGCGCGCGCTGTGAACGCCCGGCGCGCCGCCAAGCGCGTCGACCTCAAGGCCTGAGTCATCGGCAAGCACCACCCGCCCAAGCGCACTGGCATACGCCCGCGCCTTGATGCGCGCGTTCTCCTCGAAAGTGGCGCCGTCCTCCTCAGGTTCGGGGATGTCCGCACGGCCGAGCGGGATGCAGCGAATTCCAAGCGGACCAAGCACGGCCGATATCTCATCGACTTTATGTGGATTTGAAGTGGCAATCGTGAGTTCTTGCATGAGAGTGACCTTGCGGTATTTGCACGAGCGGATTTTTCGGGCAGGCTACCTACGGAGGCTAGAGGAAATGACGGAGCCACACTTTTGGCGCGTGGAACGCCGCTCTGTGAGAGCGGCCGAAATCGCTGCGTTTGGGATCACCATCTTCTCGATCGGCGTGAGCGAAGTTCAAGCAGGGTTGCTCGCACTCGCTGCGACCCGCGACGCGGCCATCTATCAGTCGAGCGACGGCAGTATCGCCAACGGCGCTGGCCGCTATCTCTTCGCAGGCAAAACGAATCAAAACCTCGCGCGTCGAAGCCTTCTTCACTTCGATGTGGCGTCTGCGTTACCGAACGGCGCTGAAATCACGGCGGTAAGACTCACGCTGAACCTCTCGCAAGTGAATGGCGGCAGCGGCGCGCGTGATGTGTCGCTTCACCTCGCGCTCTCGCCTTGGACGACGGGTGCCTCGAATCCAGCCGACACTGAGAGTTTGGGCGGTCCGGCGCTTGCTGGCGACTGCACTTGGCTCCACGCGAATGCGGACGGCATCGGTGGCGGAACACTGTGGGAGACCGCTGGCGGAGATTTCGCGGCGTTTGCGAGCGCAAGCGTCACCACCCAAGCGGTTGGACTCTACACATGGAGTTCGCTCGGACTTCTGAACGATGTCCGTCTCTTCGCGGCAGATCCTTCGCGGAACAACGGTTGGTTTCTACTCGGTGACGAGAGCGCAGCAGGAACCGCCCGCCGCTTTGACAGCGCAGACAGCGCGACCGAAGGCGGCGTTGTGCCAGTACTCGAGATTGAATACAGCATCGTTCCAGCGCCGGGCCCAGTGGCACTGCTCGCGCTCGCTGCGTTGCTCGCACCTCGCCGCAAGCGGCGCGTGTGACGAAGTCATACCCGCATGATCAAAGACGCATGATCAAAGACGCATGATCAAGTCTGCAGCACGCCCGTGCGATACGCACCAGGCGATTGCAACGGAGCCTGCGCTGCAACTGCAAGTGCGAGCGCCAATTCATCGCGCGTTTCGCGCGGATCGATGATGCGATCCACCCATCCGCGACTCGCCGCGTAGCGAATGTCCTGCTGCTCGTTGTAGCTCGCTGTGATCGCAGCAAGCAGTTGCTTGCGCATCTCTTCGTCGATCTTCTCGCCCTTTCGCTCACGCGCCGCCAGATCAATCGAAAGCAGCGTTCCAGCGGCTTGTGCTGCACCCATGACCGCGAATCGCGACCCCGGCCACGCGAGCGTGAACAACGGATCAAACGCGCGCCCGCACATGGCGTAATTCCCAGCGCCATACGAACCACCAACGACCAGCGCGATCTTCGGCACGACGCAGTTCGACATCGCGTTCACCATCTTCGCGCCAGAGCGAATGATGCCGCCTTGCTCGCTGTCGCGACCAACCATGAAGCCGGTGGTGTCCGTGACGAAGAGCATTGGCAAGCCCTTCTGGTTGCAATCCATGATGAACCGCGCGGCTTTGTCCGCCGAGTCGTCATAGATCACGGCGGGCATGTTCGTCGCGCTTGAGGGCCCAGCCTTCCCGCCGGGCATCTTGCGCTGCGTGAGTTTCTTCTGATTCGCCACGATTCCGCAGGGGAAACCAGCGACCCGCGCGTACGCGCAGACCAGCGACGCCCCGTACTCTGCGCGGTACTCGTCCATCGAGCCAGCATCCACGAAACACGCCAACAAGTCGCGCATGTCGTACTGGGCTCCAGGCTCTGCCTTGAAGACTTGGAAGACATCGTCTGCAGGTCGTGACGGCGCCTCTGCCGTGAACGGCGCGCGTGTCTTGGCAGGCGCCGTTCGAACCGCAGAAAACACGCGTCGAAGCCGCGCGATGCACGCAGGATCATCCTTCTCGCGGAAATCGATCGTGCCCGAAATCTGCGCGTGCATTTCTGCACCACCGAGTTCTTCACTCGAAACATCTTGCCCAATCGCGGCCTTCACGAGCGCGGGGCCAGCCAAATACAAGCCGCTTCCTTCGGTCATCAAGAGCGTGTCGCAGAGCACAGGGAGATACCCACCGCCAGCCACGCAATTGCCCATGATCGCCGCAATTTGCGGGATTCCCTGCGCGCTGATCACCGCGTTGTTGCGGAAGATGCGACCGAAATCGTCGGTATCTGGAAAGACATCCTCTTGCAGCGGGAGAAACACGCCCGCGCTATCGACGAGATAGAGCAGCGGCAATCGCGCGCGCTCCGCAATCGCCTGCGCGCGAATGATCTTCTTGCAGGTCATCGGGAAGAACGCGCCGGCCTTCACCGTCGCGTCATTCGCAATCACCATCGAGAGTCGCCCATCAACCTCTGCGATTGTCGTCACGACTCCCGCCGCCGGTGCACCGCCGAACTCGCGGTACATGTTCCAGGCGCTGAAGAGCCCGCACTCCATGGTGCGTGAAGCGGGATCCTGCAACAACGCCAATCGTTCACGCGCCGTGAGTCGACCGTTGCGGTGCTGCCGCTCGACACCAGAGCGCCCGCCGCCCTCCTCGATCTTCGCTGCCTCGCTGAGATACTCTGCGGTCTTCTGTTGAAGCAATGATGGCGTTGTAGACATGCGCGACCTCAAGAGGTGGTTGAATGGATCGGTAGACGCGAGGGGCGCGGAGAATAGACCACGGCGGCGCTGCCGAATGGCTTCATTCGCGCAAAGTTCCGAGAACCACGGCGCCTCGCGACCAGCGACTCTCAACTCTCGATCGATAAACCCCTTGCGGCGATGCATGGCGTTCCGCTATTCTCTTCCCTTCCCCCACACGCAAAGGAAGGCGGCGGGAATGCCGCCTCGTGTTCGTCCCCGTAGGGACCTCACGCGAACAGAGTTGAAAGATCCACATGAGCAATTCGACCGTCGAAGCCAGCCGTCATCACGCCAAGGACACGGGTTCCACTGAAGTGCAGATCGCGTCGATCACGACGCGCATCGCAGAACTCCAAGATCACTTCCGCGCGCACAAGGCCGATCACGCCTCGCGTCGCGGCCTCTTGCTCCTCGTCGGCAAGCGCAATCGACTTCTGAAGTATCTCGCCACCACCGATCGCGAGAGCTACCTCAACCTCATCAAGCGCCTCGGCCTCCGCAAGTAAGCGCCCACGCGCCGCGTTCGCGGCCGTGCTGTGTCTTCTGCGGCGTTGCCGCATGCGCACGCCCGCACTCGCGGCGCCCAGCGCCGATGCTGTCGCATGGGCGCATCCATACAGACCTTTTCATTTCCCCAAACCCGGGCGCCCGACGCGCCCAACGCCGCGAACGCGCGGCATCAGGAGTTCACAGATGGCAATCACCATTGTCGAAAAGACCATCGGAGGCCGCGTCCTCCGCTTCGAGACCGGTCGCGTCGCGAAGCTCGCAAACGGCGCCGTCATGGCGACCTACGGCGAAACAACCGTCCTCGCAACCTGCGTCCGCGCGAATCCACGCGCAGGCATCGACTTCTTCCCGCTCACCTGCGATTACCGCGAGAAGCTCGGTGCAGGTGGCAAGTTCCCTGGCGGCTTCCGCAAGCGTGAAGGTCAGCCGAGCGAGAAGGAAATTCTCACGATGCGCATGATGGATCGTCCGATCCGTCCGCTCTTCCCCGAAGGTTTCTGCGACGAAATCCAGCTGCAAGCGTGGGTCATGAGCCACGACGCGCAGAACGACTCTGATGTGCTTGCGTGCACCGCGGCGTCGGTTGCGCTCTACATCACCGACGCGCCCTACCAAGGCCCCGTTGCGACGATCCGCGTCGCCCGCGTGATCACCGAGCAAGGCGAGCGCTTCGTCATCAACCCGACGCAGGCGCAGATGGAGTTCAGCGATCTCGACCTTGTGCTCTCGGGCCACAAGGACGGCATCAACATGATCGAAGTCGGCGCTGCCGAAGTCGATGAAGCCACGATGATTCGTGCAATTCGCTTCGGTTACGACGAAGGCATCAAGCCAACGCTCGAACTGATGGAAGAACTTCGCGCGAAGTGCGGCGCGCCAGCCGTGCGCATGGGCGAGCTCTCGACGCCAAGCGACGAAGTCATGAAGAAGGTCAAGGACGCTGCCTACGACCGCCTCGTCGAAGCGCGCAAGATCAAGGGCAAGAAGGAGCGCAACGACGCCGTCGACGCGATCAAGAGCGAGGTCATCAAGACCCACTTCTCGATTCCCGAAGGCGTTTCGTACTCCGAGCACATGGCGGCGGAAAAGAAGCAGAAGCAAGCAAAGGAAGGCCTGCGTCTTCTCGAGAAGAAGATCACGCACTACTTGGTTGCGCAGCACTCGATTCGCGCCGACGGCCGAAAGTTGAACGAGATCCGTCAACTCGACATGTCGGTTGCGGTCTTCCCGCGCACACACGGTTCTGCGTTCTTCCAGCGCGGCGAAACGCAGTCGCTCGTGACCTGCACGCTCGGCACCGTCAAGGACGAGCAGATCATCGACGGCCTCCTCGCCGAATACGCGAAGAAGTTCTACCTCCACTACAACTTCCCGCCGTTCTGCACGGGCGAAGCGGGTCGCATCATGGGCCCAGGTCGTCGCGAGGTCGGTCACGGCGCGCTCGCCGAGCGTTCGCTCCTCGGCATCCTGCCAACCGCGGAAGATTTCCCCTACACCATTCGCCTCGTCAGCGACATCACCGAATCGAACGGCTCATCGTCGATGGCGAGCGTCTGCGGTGGCTGCCTTGCACTCATGGACGCAGGCGTTCCGATCCGCAACACCTGCGCTGGTATCTCGGTCGGTCGCTTCACCGATACCGATGGCAAGGTGACACATGTCACTGACATCATCGGCGAAGAAGACTTCTTCGGCGAGATGGACTTCAAGGTCTCCGGCACCCGCGAGGGCATCACCGGCATCCAACTCGACCTCAAGGCCCGCGGCCTTTCGGTTGAGGAGATCGAGAAGATCTTCGCCCAAGCGAAGGAAGGTCGACTCCACATCATCGCCGAGATGGAGAAGGTCATCGCAGCACCACGCGGCGATATCTCCCCGCTTGCTCCGCGCATCACCATCGTCAAGATCGATCCAGAGAAGATCGGCAAGCTCATCGGACCAGGCGGCAAGACCATCCGCGGCATCCAAGAGTCGACCGGTGCCACGATCAATGTCGAAGAAGACGGCACCGTCTTCATCGCGTGCGCGAACGCCGAGAAGGCGCTTCAAGCGAAGGCTGCGGTCGAAGCGCTTGGCGCAGAGATCAAGGTTGGCGCCGTGTACGCCGGCAAGGTCGTTGCGATCAAGGAGTTCGGCTGCTTCGTGGAACTCGCCCCGGGTACAGACGGCATGTGCCATGTGAGCGAACTCGCCCACGGCTATGTCAAGAAGGTCGACGAAGTGGTGAAGGTTGGCGATTCGGTGACCGTCAAGGTCATCAACATCGACGACAACGGCCGCATCAAACTCTCGCGCAAGGCCATGTTGCCAGCGCCTGAGGCTGCTGCGAAGGCCTAATCCCCCATCGGCTTCGGGCGCCTCCCCGCGAGTCGAACCGACAAGAAGTGCAGTGCCGCGCGGCATTTACGCGCGGCACTGTTCTTTTTGCGAAGGCGACTTCTGCGCGGTCTTTCATGCTTTTTCCAAGAATCCTCTCTGAAGTTTCCGTTGCGCTTGCATGAGGTCCAATTCGGAATCACAATGTGGACCGCGGGATCGTCCCCGCGATTTTTCGAACCACTGGTGCGTGACTGCGCGGTCACGCGGATGGAGCCTGAAGATGGCGGATGTGCGCTCACTGACTTCGGTTGAAGGGGTCGTCAAGTGGTTCGACGCTCGAAAGGGTTTCGGATTTATCGTTGGTCCCGAAGGGCAGGACATCTTTGTCCACTTCAGTGTCATCGAGCAGTCTGAAGGGTTCCGTGCGCTTCGCGATGGTGAGCGCGTGGTGTACTCGGCAAGCGACGGCGACAAGGGTTGGTCTGCGACGCACGCGAAATCACTCGGCTCCCGAGTGCCCCCAGCCGAGCGCCCGAATTCCCGCACACGCGCAACCAACTAAACGCGAGTCGTGGGCCACAACCCTCTCTGCGCTTTTGCGTGATGCTTCGTCGCAACTCCGTGGCGCCTGTCTCATGAGTTTTGGAGTGACGCCGTGATGGACTGGGGCTCATTCGCCGTTGGCTCTGTCATCGGTGGAAGTGTTGCCATTGGTATCGCAGCCAGCGCAATCACCCGTCGCATGATGCGGCTGAGAGCTGCAGAGGCGCGCGCTGTGCGTCAAGAACGACTCGCAGAAATTGGCGCACTAACCGCGGGTCTCGCACACGAAATCAAAAACCCACTCTCGACCATCGGACTCAATGTGCAACTCGCGAGCGAGGCGATCTCTGACTCTGCACTTCCCGAAGACGAGCGCGCGCTTCTCGTCCGTCGTGTGGAAACGGTCGGTCGAGAGGCAACGCGCCTCGCCAACATCTTGAATGACTTTTTGCGCTTCGCCGGCCGCATCAAACTTGCGCCCGTCGAAACCGACCTGCGCATCGTCATCGAAGAGCTTGCCGATTTCTACCGCCCGCAGTGTGATCAGCACCGAGTCGTACTTCGCATCGATCTACCTCCGATGCCGGTCCTCGCGCGGGTCGATCCAGCACTTGTCAAACAAGCGCTGCTCAATCTGCTCATCAACGCGACACAGGCCATCACCACAAGCGATGCACAAAACCGCGAACTCATGATCCGCTTGGAGTCAGCAACCGATGCAGGGCGCCTCAAAGGCTCGGCATCTGAGGCCACACGCTCCGTGGAAGTTGCGATCCATGTCATAGACACGGGACCAGGAATTGCAGCCGAAAAGCACGCTGAGATTTTCCGCCCCTATGTCACAGGCCGCAAAGGTGGGACTGGTCTCGGACTTGCTGTGACGCGGCGACTCATCGAAGAACACGGCGGGCGGATCGAGATCCTCAGTGAAGTTGGTCGGGGAAGCGACTTTGTGATTCGGCTTCCGATCGCTGGTCCAACGAATACGGCGGAGTCAACAGCCAGCAATGATGCCGAGGAGGCTGCACGCCGAACGGTACTCGACCGTATGTTTCGCGACGCGCGGTGATGCACGACGCATGTCTGAGGCGTTCAGGCATATCAAACCGCCCTCGCGCAACGCGTCACTCGAGCCAATCCTTCGCCCTCAACCGCTCGGGCACATAGGTTTCTGACACATACGAAATGTCTTTGGTGATGAGCGACTCGACTTCCATCTTGAAGCCGTTCGAGAGCAGTGCGTTGATCTCCTTCTGCCAACCCTTGTGCGCCTCAAACCACGGATAGGCCGCGATCTCTTTGGCGCGCTTGATGTCGTTGTCTGTGAGATCAATCTTCACAGCGTCATCGAGGCCACATTCGCGGAAGTCCTTGGCGCGAATCCCGAGAAACTTCGCGTCCGGAATCGCGAGTCGCGTGCTCTCAAACGCAAGCGAAATCGACCCCTGCTTGATCACGCTGTAGATGTAGTGCCCCCAAGGATCATTGTCGAGCACGCAGATAATCGGCAACTTCAATTCCTGATTGAGCCGCTGCAAGAGGCGCCGACATCCACGCGGCGGCTGTCCCGCGCCGTGCGTGAGAATGCAATTGTTCTTCTCCCAAAATCGATCCTCGTTGAATCGATTCCACACAGTGCCCTTCTCGACATGCAAGACGAACTTCGCCTCACACTTCTTGAACTGGATGATGTCTGGCTCGACGATCGATGGCAAGGCATAACCGCCGGAACCCATACGGCGACAGTCGATCTCATCGCCCTTGTCGACGATCGTAATGTTGCCAACCATTGATCCGCGATTTTCGGCAAACACATGGAGTTCTTCACGGAGCGCGCCGAGCGCGACTTCAAGATCTTCGAGAATCGGATCCGACTCGTCCTGTGTATCGAAGGTATTTTCCTTCGTACCCGCCACGGTGTGCTTCGCTTTGTAAAACACACCACGAAGACTGCTTGTCTTCTGCGCTTCGATCAGATCCTTGATCGTGCTCGCATGCAACATGGTCTGCATGAATTGCTTCGCAGTCTTGAGATCGAAGAGTGGACGCTCCGCAGTTGCGTCGCCCATCTCCAAGATGCCCTTTTTCTTGTTCCAAATCGTGTTCGATTTCGTACGGGTTGGAATCTGCACAATCGGTTCACGGCCACCAAGTGATCGTCGAACGATCTCTTCAGCGAGCGTCAAGATCTTGCGTTGCGTTGCGATGTCGCGCGCCTTCACGCTACCGCTTGTGGGCTTCGAGGCGCTTGTACTTGGAGCTATCGATTTCTTCGCCATGTCGAGGTTCCGGCGTTTCGGGGAGCGTCGTTTGGAGCGCTTTCACGAGCGCTGAGGGGAGCGTTTTGAGAAGAGTTTCGGATGTTCGCTTCATGCGCTGCGAAGCGCCACGCTGCAGGACATCAGAAGAGTCGGGGATCGTTGTCGTCAAAGGGTTTGCTCGAACCGGATGACGAAGTTTTCTGCGATTTCTGCGGCTTCTGCGAGTTGTCCGGCTTCGATGAGCTTGAAGCGTTCGACTCGCGACGCTCGGCGAGTTCCTTTTTGGTCACGATTGCCGGATGGCTCTTGGTCGCCGATGTCTCTGACACCATCGATGCGGAGGGTGCAGAAGACTTCTTGACCCCGACAGCCTTCGCGTTGGACTTTGTTTTCGATGTGGTTGTAGATGTGGCTTTAGATGTGGCTTTAGATGTGGCTTTGGATGTGGCGACAGGCTCAAACGAAATCGGCGCAATCGGTGCGGATTGCTCGATCGGCGCGATGGCCGTTGGCACCAGAATCACGCCCTCATCATCGAAATCATCGTCATCCTCACGCACAACTTTGCCGTCTTCGTCAAGTTGCTGGTCTGCAACAGCCGTCTTCTTCCGCGCTTGTTCGAGCAACGCGTCGTAGAGCCGTTTCGCGTCTTCATTGGTGATGGCGTTGAGGGCCTTGGCGATTTCACCGATGTAGCGCTCAAACACATCACGGCGCTCGCTCTCACGCCGCATCTTTTGACGCTTGCGCAAGTAGGTGCCGAGTTTGCGTCCACACTCCATCAACGCCAGTTTCATCTCTTTGCGAATCTCGTCGTAATCCGCGATCGCTTCCTTCGATTCACTTGTAAATGGCACCCACACACTTGCCATGTGAATCATGACGACCAGCGGTCCAACCGGAAGACTGCCCCGCGGTTGTTGCATCGCATAATTCTTCCAAGGCGTCTCCTCGACGGCTTTGAAACTCGAGCACGCGCTCTGCTGAAAGAGCAGCGGCACACGATTCGCGAAGCGAATGACGCGCGCGGATTGATCTGCAGGCAAATCACCGCCAAAGGCAATCGCTGCTTCGATTTGGAATGGTCGTCCGCGATAGACGGCAGCCTCACGAGTTGATGCGGCATAAAACTCAGCCTTGACCCCCTTCAAGAGGCCTGCCAACAACTGCCGTACACCGATCGGTGCCAAGCAATCCGTTGGCGGCGGTGCGAGCCGCTCGTCTTCGAACACCTTGAAGAGTTTCTCAACATCAGGCGGCTCAACATCAGCGGCCTTCGTGCGACTTGTCACGCCAATCGCGCTGCAGAACTTCGATGCTGTCGATGCAGAGACGCGACAGAAACGCGTCTGGAGGAAGTCGTACAGCGTGCCCTTCTCGCTTGCCTCATAGTCTTTGAGCATCTGCAAGAGAATGCCGAGTTCGATCCCCTTCGGATGCGGCTGAATTTCCTTGGTTTCAGGCGGAAGTTCCTGCACGCCGCGCGGGTACACAACCACGCCGCCCGTTTCAGATGTTTGCGCGGGCGCTTCCTTTTTCCCCTCCTGCGCCGCTGCCGCACTGGTACCAGGAAGCAGATCATCGCCCTCTTCCTGCGTCGTGCGCGACGGCGGCACGAAGATGATGCGTGCATGTGGATTGGCGATGGCGGTGAGCTCAAGGAACTCGTCGACCGATCCACGACCCTTTTGATACTTGCCCTCGAGTTCGATCGAAACGCTCGTTCCGGTCGCGAAGACTTCGGGAGAGAGAAATGTGCCTTCGGCTGAAAGTTGTTTGGTTCCGGCTGAAATCGCGCGGAAACGCTCTGGTGGAAAGTCCTTCGTCTCTTTGTCGAGCGTCACCTCGGCACGATTTGTCTTCGTGTTCATCGCGAGTTCGAGGTGATGCGCGGCCTGCTTTGCGCTTGGCTTTGTGTGAATCACCATCGGGCGACCGGTCGTAATCAGACCGTTCATGCCGGCGGCGGAGATACCAATCCCCTGCTGACCTCGCGACATCTTCAATCGGTGAAACTTCGAGCCGTAGAGCAAGCGCCCGAAAATGTTTTCGACCTGCTTGCGCACGATGCCGGGGCCGTTGTCGATGATGGTCACGCGATAGCGCGAACTCTTCGAGGTCGCTGGCCGTCTCGGATCCAAGTCCTCAATGATGACGGCGATATCAGGCAGGATCCCGCCTTCTTCGCACGCATCGAGCGAGTTGTCGACCGCCTCCTTCACGGTCGTCAGAAGTGCCTTGCGCGGATTGTCGAAGCCAAGCAAGTGACGGTTCTTCACGAAGAACTCACTCACCGAAACTTCTTTCTGCCGCGCAGACATCTCCTCTGCGGTGGCTCCCCGTCGCGGCTTCGACGACTGCATTGGTCGCTCTTTCACGGCGCTCTCCATAGCTTCCTCTGGCGACGATTCCGCCAACACTGCATTTTGGACACAGCACACCTGTGCTCACACGACAGACAACACTTCAACAGACATCACTTGTACAGGCCCCGTCTGCGTCGACGCTTGTCGCCTTCCGCGCACGATGTCGGCCCTTCTTGCGGCGCGACAGTAGCGGAATCAACAGCCGCGCGCATGAGTGCGCACCGTCGCGCGTGGATTCCCGCCAAGTGCGCCGATCCGCTACACTCTCCGCCCTTCGCACCGATCCCACCCACAACGACTCGTTCAGGAGTATTGCTATGGAAACAACCCTCATCATTCTCAAGCCAGACGCAGTTCAGCGCGGACTCATGGGCCGCATCATCACGCGCTTTGAGGACAAGGGATTGCAGATCGTGGGCGCCAAGCTCATGCAGATCTCGCCCGAACTCGCTGCGACCCATTACAAGGATCACAATGGCAAGCCGTTCTACAACGGCCTCGTTGGATTCATGACGAGCTCACCTGTGCTCGTGATGGCTGTCCGCGGCATCGGTGCCATCACCATCTGTCGCGGCATGATGGGCGCAACTTTCGGATCAAAGGCAGCTGCCGGAACCATCCGTGGCGACTTCGGCGTGTCGAATTCGTTCAATCTGATTCACGGCTCCGATAGCCCAGAAGCCGCAGCACGCGAGTTGTCTCTCTTCTTCAAGGCCGGCGAAGTGCTCGAATTCGGGCGCGCGTCGGATCGTTGGATCTACGACTCCTCCTCGGGCAAGGCTGAGTAAGCCGATTTTCGCGACTTTTCGTGCCAAGATCTCTGATGTTTACGCTGTATATCGCGTAAATGCACGAATCCGGCCCGCGTCGCCCATTCGCATCGATTTCGAGCGCCCCCGCTGTAAGCGGGGGCGTTTCGTTTGAGGGTGCTCAACGGCTTGCCCATCGCATCAGAA
>JASGCF010000288.1 GCA_030054275.1 Limnohabitans sp.
GCGCGTGGACGGCAATCTGGCCACGGATCGCGGCGGCGGGGTCCATGTACTGGGTGACTGTGTCATCGAATCATGCGCGTTTGAAGCGAATGGCGCAGTGAACGGTGGGACTGCGATCAGTCTCGCCGATGCGCCCGCAAGCATCGAGATATCCGAGAGCGATTTCTGCCGGCATGCATGGCCGCTCTTCCTTGGATCATGGATCGACCTCGGCGGAAATCGTGTTGCGAGCGACTGCAACGCCAACGGGGTTTGTGATCTGACAGAGATTGACGCAGGGGCCGCGGATGTCGATGGCGATTTCACGCTTGATAGTTGTGAATCCGATTGTGATGCTGACAACATTCCCGATGACTTCGAAATCGCGACGGGTGCGGAGAACGATGTAGATTTGAATGGCGTTCCTGATCGTTGTCAGCCAGATTGCGACAGCGATGGCTTGCCCGACTCATACGAGATTGCCCAGGGCGCTTCAGATATCGATGCGAACGGTGTACCGGATGCTTGTCAGCCCGATTGTGACGGCGATGGTCGTCCTGATGCTTGGGAGTTAGCGACCGGCGCCGACCGCGACTGCAACGCGAACAACATCATTGACTCATGTGACATCGCCTCGGGAACATCGCTCGATTGCAATGTGAACGGCGTACCGGATCCATGCGATCTTGCCGCCGGAACATCGACGGATCTCAACGGGTCCGGCCGACCTGATGAGTGCGAATTTGTCGTTGGAGGTTCGGGATACACAACCCCTCAGGCTGCGATCCAAGCGGCGCCGAGTGGTGCGACGATTGAAATCACGCCAGGAGTATTTGGGCCGATTTCAATTGTCGGAAAGTCACTTGCGATCCGTGCGCTTGGTACAGCGGGCACGGTCATCATCGATGGTGCAGCGGTCGCTCGCGTGGTTGAGATTCGCAGCGGTGCCGTCGTGACATTTGATCGCATGGTGTTCCGAAACGGTCGAGCCGCTCAAGGTGCCGGACTTCTTGTCGAGCAATCGCGGGTGCAATGCATGGATTGCATGTTTGAGGGCAACATCGCGACTGGTCGCGGTGGTGCGGTACGCGTGTTCGAAAGCGTCCTTGAGGCGCAAAACTGTGTCTTCCACTCGAATGAAGCGTCTGACGGCGGCGCGCTTGCGCTGGATGGTGTGTCGAGCGTCGCTTCGTCTGTGAAGGATTGCGTGCTCCGGCTCAATAGGGCAAGTGATCGTGGCGCGGCTATTGCGACGAGCGTGGGGCTTGAGATCGTGCGATCAACCATCGAATCCAACAGTGCAGGTGCAGTTGGTGCGGCACTCGATATCGAAAGCGCGACGGCGAATATCAGCGTGGGTGGCACTCGCTTCTGTCTCAACCACCCGATCAATATTCAAGGGTCGTACACGGATCTCGGAGAAAATCTCTTGAGCGCCGACTGCGACGGCGACGGAATCTGTGATGCGGATGAAATCATGACGGGCGCGGAGGCAGACTGCAATACGAACGGTGTTCCCGACGATTGCGATGTTTCCACGGGTACAAGTCCTGATTGCAACGCGAACGGTCGTCCAGATTCGTGTGACATTGCATCCGGCGTTTCCAGTGATGTTGAGCCGAACGGCGTCCCCGATGAATGCAAGCCTGATTGCGATGCGGATGGGCTTCCGGATGCGTGGGAGATTTCTCAAGGTTTGGAGACTGATTGTGACGGCAACAGTGTCCCAGATCCGTGCGACATCATGCTCGGCGCGCCTGATTGCGACGACGACGGGCGCATTGATGCCTGCGAGATCGCATCGGGTGCCGAGCGGGACTGTGACGAAAGCGGTGTACCCGATCGATGTGAGATTGTGGATGGCGCAAGCGATGATGACGGTGACGGGGAACTCGATCGTTGTAACTTTGCGCGCGGCGACTTCGACCTTGATGACGATGTCGGTGCTGCAGACTTAAGCTTCTTGTTGGTTCTGTGGGGCACGATCGATCCGCCGATTGGTGACATCGACGGCGATGGCTCCGTGGGGGCCGGAGATTTGTCTTTGCTGCTCGCGAACTGGGGTCGCGTTCCGTGAGACGCTTGCGCTTCAGAACCGCTCAGGGTTCAGCATCGTCACATCAAAGCAGGGCTTCTCGCCCGCCACGACTTCAGCCATCGCTTTGCCGGTCACGGGGCCGAGCGTCATGCCCATCATCGCGTGACCAGTGGCGACGAAGAGGCCTGGCTTCGAGCGCACGCCGCCGATCGCAGGCATGCCATCCGAAGTGCAGGGGCGGTAGCCAGCCCACTCGGCAGCAGGCTTCAGGCGATCAAGTCCCTCGAGATACGCGACCGAACCCTTGACCAGCATCTCAAGCCGTTCGCGCATCCATGGCTGTCCAAGCGGCCCGATTTCAAGTGTGCCAGCGAGACGCAACTGCTGGCGGCCCTCGCGCTGCATCGGCGTGATGGCAACAAAGGTTTCATGGAGCACCATGCCGGTCGATGGCAGCGGAGGCGGATTGTCCGTGGGGTACTCAAACTGCAGGTGATAGCCGCGCGCGCCCTGCATCGGAATCTTGACCCCCGCGAGGCGGCCGAGTCCATCACTCCACACACCTGCGGCCAGAACCACAGCGTCCGCCGCGATCGATTCGCCGTTTGAAAGTTCGACTGCGGTCACCGATCCAGAACGCGTTTGACGGAACGCGCGAACTTCGGCATCGAAACGCAGTTCGACGCCATGCTTCGGAAGCGCTCGCAGGAGTCCCGTGATCACATCATTCGGCGCGCAGTGCGCGCTGTCCTTCATATGAATCGCGCCAGCGACTTCACCGCGGAAACATGGATCTCGTCGCCGAAGCTCGTTGCCGTCGATGCGCTCCCATTGGTAGCCGAATTTTTCCAGACTCTTCGCTTCCGCCTCGGCATGCGCCATATTTTCCGGCTTCATCACCACATCAAGCCAACCATCGCGCGCGTAGTCGCACGAGATTGATTCCGCTTCGAGCATGTCCTCGAGAATCTCGAGCGTCTGCCAACCCATCGCGCAAAGCACTTCCATGCAACGATCCAAGTGGCGTTTGTTGCAGTGAAGGTGGAAGTTCCAAAGCCACGCGACAAGTTCGCGATCAAGTCGCGGCTTGATGTAGAGCGGCGCCGTGCGTGAGAACATCCACTTGAGTCCGCGCATCGAGACACCTGGCCGTGTGAGCGGATAGTGGCCAATCGAAAGCAGTCCTGCGTTGCCGCCGCTTGCGCCGTCTGCGATGGCGCGCGGAGTTTCGCGGTCAAGAAGCGTAACCTTGAAGCCTTTGCGCGCGAGGTGCCACGCTGTTGAGGCGCCGACAATGCCAGCGCCTACAACGATCACATGCTTTGGGGTGCTCATGCAGATTTCGCCTTCAGACGCAGTCGCTCAGCGCATCACGCTTTCGTGCGCTTTGCCGTGTATTCGTCGAGCGTTTCCTTCATCGAAGCCTTCATCGGACCTTCGGGTGTCAATTCAACGGCTTGTGTCTGCACTTCGATCGCGCGTTCGATGTTGCCCTGCAAGAAGTAGACGCGCGCGAGCGTGTCGAGCGAAGGTCCCTTCGTTGCGTCCGCGGCCTTCGCCGCAGCTTCGGCCGCCTTGAGTGCAAGATTGAGATTCGGGTTCTTCACGCCGCCCGTTGGATCGACGATGGTCCACGCAAGTGCGTTCATAATCGCAGGGTCATTCGCGTGCGCTGCGTACAACTCTTCGCCGAGTTTCCACGCCTTGGCAGCAGCGTCGCTGCCCTCTGTGTTGGCTGGACCAGCGAGCACGGTGAAGAGCCGCAACTTCATGTCAGGTGAAGGATTCTTCGCGACGAGGGCCTCAAGCGCAGTGACGGCTGGAGCGTAGTCGCCAGTTTCCGCTGCCTTGCGCAACAACATCATCGCTTCGCGACTTGCGCGCGCTGCGGCGCGTTCTTCGTCCGCGATGCGCTTCGCCTCTTCCACACTCCAAGTTCCTGCAAGAACGGCAGCGAGAGGCTTGTCCATGCTCGCGGGATGTCCGATCCATGCGATCTTTGAGTCCTTATCCACGATGAAGGAGCAGGGGATGCCCGTCTGACCTGCGGCTTGCATCCATGGCTTCGACATCTTCTCGCGGTCGCCAGCGTAGACAACGCGATAGCCCATCGTGTCGCCCTTGTCTTCGACGAACTTCTTGACCTTCGCGATCTTTGCGGATTCCTCAGCGCCGCGCTCACTCGCTGCAACGCTCACAATCAC
>JASGCF010000289.1 GCA_030054275.1 Limnohabitans sp.
CGACGCAAGCATGCGCAAGAGCGTCGACTTTCCCGCGCCGTTCGGGCCGATCATGCCGATGCGTTCACCTTCCGCGATCGACACCGAGACCCCGCGAAAGAGTTCGCGCAAACCGTGAGACTTGGAAAGGTTGGTCGCGGTTAAGAGCACGCGACACATCCGACCGAAACCGTTCCCACACTCGCTGGCACGAGGATCTCAGCCTTCGTTTTTGCGAGGACTTCCTCAACAGTTACGCCCGGCGCAAGTTCCTTCAGAGCGAACCGACGCTTGGCTGGATTTGATTTGTCCATCTCAAGTACGCAGAGTTCGGTGATGACCGTGTCGATGCAGCGGCGGCCCGTCAAGGGAAGCGTGCACTCAGGAATGATCTTCGACTCGCCCTTCTTGTTCACATGTTCCATCATCACGACCACGCGCTTGACGCCCGCGACGAGGTCCATCGCGCCACCCATACCTTTGACGAGTTTGCCAGGGATCATCCAGTTCGCGATGTCGCCTTCTTGCGAGACTTCCATCGCGCCGAGAATCGCAAGGTCGATGTGCCCGCCGCGAATCATCGCGAAACTGTCGGCGCTCGAGAAGAACGAGTGGCCAGCGACGCCAGTGACCGTTTGCTTGCCTGCGTTGATGAGATCGGCGTCGACTTCGGCCTCGGTTGGGAACGGTCCCATGCCGAGCAGGCCGTTCTCCGATTGGAGCCACACTTGCATGCCCGCGGGCACATAGTTGGCGACAAGTGTCGGCATGCCGATGCCGAGGTTGACGTAGTAGCCGTCGCGGAGTTCGAGGGCGGCGCGCTGGGCGATCTGATTGCGGTCGAGAGGCATAGGGCGCGGATGATAGGGGAGGCGGGGGGTGGTTGTTCGTCGATCGCGAGAAGCGCTGAGTCTCGATCCTCAAGAAATGCACGCATCGTGGGCGTTGCACCAGCGAGGATCGCGCAGACCGTTGCCGTCGAACAATTTCCACGGCGGATCAAGATCATTTCGGCGGGTGACCTCGAATCACGCTGCGATGTCGAAAGTCTGAGTCCTTGGTCACGATCGCCACACCGCGAGTACGCGCGAACTCCCAAATCGCGGAGTCGGTTGCACGCTCAAGCCCAAGCGACCGCACATGCACGCAGTTCGGAAAGTCTGCCGCGAGAAACCGCTCAAGATCGTGGGGCAAGTTCTGATCGATCAGCAGCGCCATGGTGCGAGTCTTACGACCAATCTCAAGTGAGCAATCGACGAGGTTTGGTCATCCCGTGTGATCGTGTGTGATCCGGTGTCATGTTGGGCGGGTTCGGTGTGCTGTGGGCTCGCGTGGGCCTGCATGGGCTTTGAGAGTCGTCGACTCGCGCAATGTTCACGCGGCAGGAGATGCACTTGTGAATGTACGCTCGCGCTCTGCGGCGAACAGCAGACACGCTCGGATGTCATCGGGTTCAAGCTCGGGGAAGTCACGGATGATGTCCGAGTCGGACATACCCGAGGCGAGATACTCAAGCACATCGACAACGGCGATACGCATGCCGCGAATACACGGCTTTCCCCCGCGGACATCAGGTAGCACGGTGATGCGAGATCGCCAGTCCATGAAGTGAAGAATACAGCGCCGCTCGCAGGTGAACAACACGAAGTTCCGAAATCCACACGCTATCCTGCGCCCCTCACCATGTCGACCATGCACCCAGTTCTCACGCGTCTCGGCCTCGCCAATCACCCACGCATTTGTGCTCCAGGAACACCGAACTCGGTGACATCGGACAATCCCGCGACAGGTGAAGCGCTTGCGGCTGTGAAGCTCGAATCGCGCGCCGATTACGAAAGTGCGATGGCGCGCGCTGTGAAGGCGCAGGCCTCCTGGCGGCAACTTCCTGCGCCAAAGCGCGGTGAAATCGTGCGTCGTATGGGAAACGCCTTCCGCGATATGAAGGAGCCGCTCGGCGAACTCGTGTCGCTTGAAATGGGCAAGATCAAAGCGGAAGGCCTCGGCGAAGTGCAAGAGTCAGTCGACATCGCCGACTTCTCGGTGGGTCTGGCGCGCCAGCTCTACGGCCTCTCGATGCACTCGGAACGCCCTGGCCACCGCATGTATGAGCAGTGGCAGCCGCTCGGTGTCGTCGGTTGCATCACGGCGTTCAATTTCCCGAACGCCGTATGGGCGTGGAACGCAATGATCGCGGCTGTTTGCGGCGACGCGGTCATTTGGAAGCCTTCACTCATCACGCCACTCACGGCGATTGCGACGAGCGAAATCTGCTGGAAGGTGCTGCGCGAGCAGGAAATCTGGCGACCGGAGGGAATCGATCCTGCGGACCTCTTCCCGCTGATCATCGGCACCGATCTTGAAGTTGGCGAGACGATGATCTCTGATCGTCGATTGCCGTTGATTTCGGCGACGGGTTCGTGCCGCATGGGTCGACGCGTTGGCGAAGTGGTTGCGAAGCGCCTTGGTCGATGTCTTCTCGAACTCGGCGGTAACAACGCGATCATCGTGATGGACGACGCAGACATGGAACTCGTGACGCGCGCGGTGTTGTTCGGCTCCGTCGGCACGGCTGGGCAGCGTTGCACCACAACGCGCCGCTTGCTTGTGCATGAGAAGATCGCCGACGATCTTTGCGCGCGATTGGCGAAGGCTTACAAGAGCGTGCCGATTGGCGACCCGCTTGCAGCGGGAACATTGATGGGTCCGCTCGTCAACGCGCAGGCTGTTGCCGGCATGCGTCACGCGTGCGTGGAGGCAGAGAAGGAAGGCTGCACGCTTTTGGCCGGCGGCGTTGCTGGCATCGAGCGTTTCGCGGGCAAACCCGGCAATTTCGTCGAGCCAACGCTCTATCGCGTGCCGAAGGGTTGTCGACCACGCATCTGCTGCGAAGAAACATTCGCCCCGATTCTGTATGTCTACTCGGTGGCGAATCTTGATGAAGCGATCGAGATCCAGAACTCGGTCGACCAAGGTTTGTCGAGTGCGATCTTCACGCTGAACATGCGCAACGCAGAGCGCTTCCTCTCGACGGAAGGCTCGGATTGTGGCATTGCGAATGTGAACATCGGCACTTCAGGAGCGGAAATTGGCGGCGCGTTTGGTGGCGAGAAGGACACGGGCGGTGGGCGCGAGTCTGGCTCCGACAGTTGGAAGCAATACATGCGCCGTCAAACCTGCACGATCAATTGGTCGAAAGATTTGCCGCTGGCGCAAGGCATCAAGTTCGACATCTGACGAATCGCCCGCGAACTTGCGGGTTGATGCGTGTACAAACGAACGCAGGCTGCGGAGGTGAACCTCCGAAGCCTGCGATTCTTTTGATTCTTCCTGTGCGATGCGAACTTCCCAGTTCGATCAGTTCTTCGGGGTCGCAGGCGTCGTAGGCGCAGCGGGTGCAGCGGGCGCAGCAGGCGCAGCGGGTGCAGCGGGAGTTGCTGGCGTTGCAGGCTTCGCAGCCTTCTCTGCAGCGTCGCGCACGAACTTGTCGGCTGCATCCTTGGTGATCAACTCCACCTTCGTCATCACGATGTCGGTCTTCGGCCAGTCGCGCATCTGCCCGCGCGGGCCGCGTTGAACAAGGGCGATCTGGTCAACCACATCCATGCCAGCGATCACGCGGCCGAAGACGGCGTAACCAGCACCGCCCGAAATGGGTTGATCAAGATTGGCGTTGTCCTTCAGACTGATGAAGAACTGGCTTGTCGCGCTGTTGGGTTCACCCGTGCGCGCCATCGACAGCGTGCCGCGAAGATTCTTCAAGCCGTTCTGCCACTCATTTTGAATCGGCGCTTTGGTTGGTTTCTGTCGACCGTTTGGCTCGAATCCGCCGCCTTGGATCACAAAGCCGGGCACGATGCGGTGGAACACGGTTCCGTCGAAGAAACCGTCCTTGATGTAGCCGACGAAGTTGTCAACCGAAATCGGCGCTTTCGCGCGGTCGAGTTCGAACACGATGTCACCAAGCGTTGTGTGCATCACGCCGTACTCGACCGTCGCCGTTGGCGGGGCTTGTTGCACGATCGGTGCTGCCTGCGCTGCAGGCGCGGTTGGCTTTGCGTCATCTTGTGCGTGCACGGTGCAAACGCATGTTGCGGCAATCGCGGAGATGAGCGGAACTGCGACGAAATGTGTGAAGCGCTGCATGGAAAGATCTCTGAGGGGTTCGGACAAGCGATTTGGGTGCGGTCGCATCCCAAAGCCCGATGATACCTTGGCTTCGCAAAGGCGAACTGTTGCGCACA
>JASGCF010000023.1:0-11703 GCA_030054275.1 Limnohabitans sp.
TTGCAGTTGTCTTGCGGGCAGTCTTGTGCGAAGTCTCGCGTGGGGGATCCACGCGTGGGGATTCTCGCGTGCGCCGCGTTCCTCGGAGATCGCAGTGCTGCCTGCGGGCGAGCGGAGATTTGCGTGGGCAGAACCCCGCCGCGGGCGCAGGATTCCGAGGGCATCGACCTTGTCGCTATCATCCGCGCCTTTCCAAGAAGCGACCGAGTTTCACCATGCATCTCAAGCGCGACGACAGTCATCATCACGGACCGCCGGTGATCCCCATCACATTCCACCTCGAAGACCCCGAGGGCTTGACGGGCACCCCGCAGAAAGTGTGGGAGGTGCTCGGCGGTGAGCACGAATCGATCCTTGAAGTGGCGATGGACAACGGCATCAACATCGAGCACGCGTGCGGCGGCGTTTGTGCGTGTTCGACCTGCCATATCTACCTCGAGCAGGGCGCGCAGCAGGTGAGCGAGGCAACTGAGGACGAAGAGGATCGCGTGGAAGAGGCACCCGGCATCAAGCGCACATCGCGCCTTGCGTGTCAGTGCGAACTGAAGGACCTCGGCGACGGAAAGCGCGTGCCGATTGTGGTGCGTGTTCCTGCGTGGAATCGCAATGCTGTGAAGGAGATTCCGCACTAGGCTCTGCCTCGTTGCGCGAGAAAGCGATGCACTGGCTCGATGTTCAAGAGATCGCAGAATCACTCGTGGATCTCCATCCAGAGATTGATCCGACGGCGATTGCGTTTCCGAAGTTGAAGTCGCTCGTCACGGCACTGCCCGATTTCGCAGAGAAGCCCGGGCACCCTTGCAACGAGCGCATTCTTGAAGCGATCCAACAAGCGTGGATTGATGAGCGCGAGTAGACGCACGCAGGGAAGCGGACGCTCGTCATGACTCCGCATGCGTCGCATGCGACCGAGGAGAACGAAGTGCCAAAGATCGATCGCTACCACGCCGCCGCGATCCAGACCGCGTTTGAGAACCCGCGCACGCGGGCCGAAATTCCTTCGCGCGTTGCGCGCATGATCGCGATGGCCGAGCAAACAGTCGCGGGATACAAGCCGTTTTTCGATGTGCGACTTGTCGCGTTCCCCGAGTTTGCACACGCAGCGCCCGTCTACTTCACCGTCGAGGAACTGCTCGAACATCTCGCTGTTGAAATCCCGAACGACCACACCGACGCCTACGCGCGTTTCGCGCGAAAGACCGGCTGCTTCGTACAAACGGGCACTTTCATCGAGCGCGACTCGCGCTATCCCGGCGCGGTGTTCAACACGACATGCCTCATCGGGCCGGACGGAATCGTTGCGAAGTACCGCAAGGTGAATCCATGGATTCCGTGGGAAGTGCACGCAAGTCCGCATGACTTGCCCGGCTACACCGAGGAAGCGTTTCCCGTCGCCGACACGGAGATTGGGAAGATCGGCTGCGCGATCTGCTACGACTGGCTCTTCCCCGAATCGATCCGACAACTGGCCTTCAACGGCGCCGAAGTACTCGTGCGTGTGAGTGCCTATATGGATCCGTGGGGCGCGACCGCACCGATGGACTGGTGGACGACGATCAATCGTGCGCGCGCGATCGAGAATACCGCGTTTGTGCTTGCGTGCAATCAAGGTGCGACCTTCGAGGGATACCCGCCATTCTCGTGGCCGGGTGGCTCGATGGCGATCGACTTTGACGGACGCATTTTGGCGCAGGCCGATCCAGGCGCAGGCGAGAAAGTCGTGGTGGCGCCGATCGACCTCGCGGCCTTGCGCGACGCGCGTGAACGCCGCCAAGGCCACGACATGCGCGCACACTACCGCGCGGAAATGCACCCCTATGCGGCACACGCGCGCTTCCCGCGCGCAGGTTCTGGCAACATTGATCTTGCGAAAAACGATGCGCGCATCGCGCTCGCGAAGGCAACTCTGATCACGCCGCATCGCAGTTCGTGACCGCCGATCGAGTGGTGCCTCGCGTATCCTGCGTGCATGTTCGAATTTGCCTCGAAGGATCTAGAACTGTGGCCTCGATTTGGCACGCAGCTCCATCGCCGCGCTTGTGCAGTCTCGATGGCCACGGTCGTCGTGAGTGCCACGCTTGTTGCGTGTGATGGTGCTTCACAATCCGAATCGCGAGACGCTGCACAGCAATCTTCCGCAGCAGGTGGTGTAGGCGCCGAAGTCGTGCAAGCGATGAACCATGCGGTTGGCTTGATGGGCAAATTCGAGTTCGTGCAAGCCGAGCAAGAGTTTGCGCGAATCGCAGCACTTTCAGATGCACCGCTCGAAGCAGAACTTGATCGTGCGATCGCCGTGCTCAATCAATCGCGCGATGGCGCGCAGGATGAAGCGCTTGCGCTTTTAGCGCAGTTTCTTGCTCGGAATCCACCGAAAAATCTCGCGTTGCGCGCGCGATACTGTCAAGGCCTATGCCTCCTGTATCTCGGTCGCGCTGGCGAAGCCGTCGCTGCGTTCTTGCCCGTCGCAGAAGCGCGCGGCGAAGATGCATACGCGCAGTACTTTCTTGGTCAATCGCTCGAACAGATTGGTGAGCACGCGAAGGCGCTCGGTTGGTACGAAAAAGCGGTTGAGCGCGACCAGATGCTGAAGAGTGCAGTGCTTGGAGTACAGCGATGTGCGCGCAAACTGAATGACGACGCTCGCTCAGAGCGGGCGCTGCAAGAGTTCGAGGAACTCGCACGCAATCCTCGCGCGCATAACGCAGAATTCAAATACACCCGCATGGGCAAGATGGGGCTTGCGATGGTGCCGGAATCAAACGCTGCCGCGTTACCCGCACTTTCGTGGACTCCAACGCGCGGAGAACTCTTTGCGGCCGAGCGCGACCTCAGTATTCGTTGGCCGGAAGGCTTCGAACCGAAGTGGTCTGGCGACACAGAACAGCACGCGATCACGATGGATCTCAATCGTGATGGTCGGCAGGATTTGCTTCTTGTGCGGGCACTTTCGGACTCGTCCGCATCGGGACCAGACGCTTTGCGCACGCTGGTACTTGTGGCCCGCGAAGATGGCGCGTTTGATGCGCAACCCACGCATCCGCTTGCCACACTTGCGGGCGGCGCCGTGTGGTCGTTGCTTGCTGGCGACATCAATGCAGACGGGCGGACGGATCTCTACGCGTGTCGTTCCGGTGGAAACCGACTTTTGCTTGCGACCGACGACGATCGTTTTCGCGACGCCACGGCGGAGTGGAACGCGGCTGGAGCGATGCAGTTGTGTCTCGATGGCGCGCTTGCAGACCTTGATCACGACGGTGACCTTGATCTCTACCTGATCGCTGGTGACGGGCCGACAGATCTTCTTGCAAACATGGGCAACGGATCATTCCGCTCCATAGGCAGGGAAGCAGGTGTTGTGCTTGAGGAGCGCGGCTCGCGTTCGGTCATCGTTGGTGATTTCGATCACGACCGCGACACAGATATCTTCGTGATGAACACGATTCCGCCGCACAAAGTGTTTTTGAATGAGCGACTGTGGAAGTGGAAGGAAGGGCGTCCGGCTGGATTTTCTGAAGAACAGATGGGCGAGGAAGCGTTGGCTGCTGCGGTCGTGGATATCGCGGATATTCCGCTGCGGCGACTGGTGATTGCTGCTGGTGGGTTCCTTCGCATGCCAACCAAGGTGAAGCCTTACGCGGGTTCGCCGCGCATTGAACTTGCTGTCACAGATTTGACTGGCGACGGTCATCCGAACATCGTGGTGTTGAAGCAGGGCGTGGTTGGCGTGCACGACGAGGCTGGCAACGAGATTGTGACGATGGATGTCGTGAAGGACGCCGTGCGCACGCAAGTGTTGACGCTCGATGCTGCCAAAGGCCCGTCGCTCGTCTCGCTGCGTGTGTCGGGAGCGCCGCGCGTGCGAGATCCTGGTCCTGCCTGCGGTCCATTCGCTGGGCTCTCCTTCAGCGGACGCGATGATCCGTCACAGTCGATGCGTTCGAACACCAGCGGTATTGGTACTTCCTATGCGGCGCGCATCGGTTCCGAGTGGTTTGGCGGCGAGATGTTCCGCTCGCATACGGGGCGCGGTCAATCGCTCTCGCCTGTTGCCATCGGAACGGGTCCCTTCGATCGAATTGATCTGCTCGAAGTCGAGTGGTCCGACGGAGTCTTTCAGAGCGAACTCGATCTGAAGTGCGGCGCAGTGCATCGACTCGTTGAAACGCAGAGGCAGATTTCATCGTGCCCTGTGTTGTTTGCGTGGAACGGCGCGCGCATGGAGTTTGTGACCGATGTGCTTGGAGTTGGCGGGCTTGGCTACCTGCTTGAGCCGGGCGTCTACAGTGAGCCGCGGCCACGCGAGACCCTCGTTTTTCCTGAGGGCGTGCTTGTGCCGCGCGCGGATGGATCGCTGCGCATCGCGCTTGCAGAGCCGATGGAAGAGTCGTGCATGCTCGATCAGGTCGCGCTCCGCGCGATCGATCTGCCGGTGGGATGGGACATCGCGCCTGATGAGCGGCTTGCGATTGGCGGCGCCGCGCCAACCAGCGACATCGTCGCGTGGCGAACTGCCTGGATTGCCTCAACGCAGGATACGAAGGCCAATGAAGCGCTTGCGAAAGTCGATCTTGTTGCTCCCGATGTCGGCGCGCACGATTCGCGGTTTCTTGGTCGACTCGCGAACGAACAGGTGCTCGACCTCGCGTTTGCAACCGACATCACAGCAATCGAGGACCCGTGGCTCGTGATCGATGGTTGGGTTGAGTACCCGTATTGCCAAACGATGTTTGCCGCGTGGCAAGCGGGCGCGAAGTATCGCGCGCCGAGTCTTGAGGCGCGCGGCGCGGACGGATCATGGACCACCTTGGTTGAAGAATGGGGCTATCCGGCGGGGATGCCGCGACGCATGGCGTTGCCGATTCCGCGAGAGAAACTGCCCGCAGGCGTCAATGCACTGCGCATGCGGACGAACATGGAGGTCTACTTCGACAGCGTGCGGCTGGTTGCACGCGAGCCGCTGCCTGCGGTGCCCAATGATCTTCCGCTCGCTCGCGCGCAGCTTGCGTCGGTCGGTTTCGCGCGACGCACGACTGGTCCTCAGAAGCAGCCGTACTACGACGACGCCGACCGATTGCCGCTGTGGGATTGCCGATTCCAATTCGGGCTCTACACGGAGTTTGGTGATGTCGCGGGGCTTGTCGGCACGGGCGACGATGCACTCGCGGTGTTCGGTCCGGGCGAGCAGGTGACGGTGGACTTCTTGGCGCCGACTTCGCCAGTTCCTGCAGATGCAACGCGCCGATATGTGCTCGAAGTTCGCGGTTGGTGTAAGGACATGGATCTCTTCACGAAGGACGGCGAGACGATCGAACCATTGCCGGGCGCAAAACCTTCGGCCATGGAGAAACTGCGCACGCGGCCGATGGGCGGGCGGTGAGCGGTCGATAGAGTGCACATATGTCGAAGTTTCGCCCAGCCGTCGGTCCGAAGTTGAAGTGGCTGTTGGCTGCGGTCTTTGGGCTGTTCGCGCTGCTTGCGGTGAACAGCGTGTACCTTGGTTCGGTCACATTCCTCCAGTGGAAGACAGGCGAGACCCTCGAGAATCGTTTCTACCTCGCCAATTTTCTCGCGCATCTCGTGCTCGGGTTCGCCATCGTGGTGCCGACGATCGTGTTCGGTGCGCTGCATTGGCGGAATGTCGCGAACCGCCCGAATCCGCGGGCAATCGCGGCGGGGATCGCGACATTTGTTGCATCGATCGTGTTGCTCGCGACGGGAGTTGCCCTCACGCGCGTTGAACTCGGTGGAGTGACCGTTGGCGTGCGCGAGCCGACCACACGCGAGATCGTGTACTGGGTGCATGTGATCGCGCCGATCGTTGCAACATGGTTGTTCGTTCTGCATCGACTTTCCGGTCGACGCATCAAGTGGGCGGTGGGGGCGCGATGGGCTGCTGTGGCTGCGGCTGTTGCTGTGGCGGCGACCATGTTGCATGTCGTGGTTCCGAGCGCGACGCCGCGTGCACCAAAGGATGGCGATGAGTACTTCGAGCCGTCCCTCGCGAAGACTTCGACGGGTGGCTTCATTCCGGCGAAGGGGCTCATGGCGAATGAGTACTGCCTCGAGTGCCACGCGGATGTCGTGCATTCATGGGCGCACTCGGTGCACGCTGCGAGTTCGTTCAACAATCCGTTCTATGCGGCGAGCGTGCGCGAGACGCGTGCGGAGGCTTTCAAGAAAGACGGCAATGTGCAAGACGCGCGCTTCTGTGCGGGTTGCCATGATCCGGTGCCATTCTTCTCGGGATCGTTCGAGGAATCGAAGTGGGACGATCCTGCGTACGACATCGCCAACGATCCGCTTGGCCGCGCGAGTATCACCTGCACCGTCTGTCACGGCATTGTGTCGATCGATAGCCCGCGCGGCAACGCCGACTACACGATTGAAGAGAGCCCACACTATCCCTTCGCGTTCAGCGATTCACCGCTGTTGCAATGGGCGTCGAATCAACTGGTGAAGGCGAAGCCATCGTTTCACAAGCGGACTTTCTTGAAGCCCGAAGTCCATCGCTCGAATGAGTTCTGCGGCGCGTGCCATAAGGTGTTCTTGCCCGAACCGCTCAACGACTACAAGTGGCTGCGTGGACAAGATCACTACGGGTCATTCCTCGCGTCGGGTCGCAGCGGGCATGGCGCGCTTGGTTGGTACTACCCCGAGAAGGCCGCGACTTCGTGCAACGCGTGCCACATGCAGGCCGTGCCGAGCGATGATTTCGCGGCGCGTGATCGCGATGGAAGCGGCGTACGCAGTGTGCTGTCGCACGCGTTCCCGAGTGCGAATACGGCGCTTTCTGCGGTGATTGATCAATCCGCCTGCGCGATGTTGCCGGGAGTCGCCTGCGCTGAGTTGCCGCCATCGTTTGCAAGTGAAACGGTAGAACAAGCGCACGAAGCGATTGTGGCGAGTCATGCCGCCTTCAACGGCAAAACGGTGCGGGTCGATCTCTTTGCAGTGCGCGATGGAGGAGCGATTGACGGAGCGCTGCGCGTCATCGGAGGTGAACTTCCCGTTCTTGATGCGGGAAAGTCGTATCTTTTGGAAGTGGTGGTGCGCACGCTCGACATCGGACATGAGTTCACGCAAGGCACCGCCGATTCGAATGAAGTTTGGCTGTGGACGCGCGCGACGCTCGATGATGCAGGCACCGCGGAACGCATCGTCGGAGTGAGCGGCGCGCTCGACACAGCGACCGGTGCACTTGATCCGTGGTCGCGGAAGTTCAACGCATTTGTCATCGACCGCGACGGAAATCGCGTGGATCGTCGCAATCCGCAGGACATTTTCCTCCCGCTCTACAACAACCAGATCCCTCCAGGTGCGGGCGATGTGACGCACTTTCAGCTTTCTGTACCTGAAGACGCGGCAGCGCCTCTCCGCCTTGAAACGGAGGTTCGCTATCGCAAATTTGATACGACATACCTGCGTTATGTCTTCGGTGACGCGCGGGTGAATGACCTGCCTGTTTTGGTGCTTGCCCGCGACGAAGTGCTGCTTCCGGTGCGTGCGAGTGACGGGCGCGTGCATGGCGCGGTAGCGGGGGCGGCGGACGCGGTGCCCGAGATGCAGCGGTGGTACGACTATGGCATCGGGCTCTTCCGCGAGAGCGATCGTGGAACTGGACGCGGCGCGCTGCGGCAGGCGGATGAGGCGTTTGCGCGGGTGTCTGAGATGGATGCGGCCGTCGGAGCGCTCGCGCGCGCACGGCTTGCGGTGCGCGAGGGTCGGCTTGACGATGCGTCTCGCGCGCTCGGGCAGGCTGCAGCAGCGGGTTCGAAGATTCCGTGGACGGTTGCGTATTTCACGGCGCTCGTCGATAAGCAGAACGGCAACTTTGCGAAGGCAGCTGAAGGATTCCGACGCGTGCTCACGACCGACTTCGCGGGGGCTCGTGAGCGCGGCTTTGATTTTTCGCGCGATGTTCGGGTGCAGAACGAACTCGCGGAGACCCTGCTTGAGTCGGCGCTTGCGGCGAATGGCGATGATGCACGGCTCGCATTGGCGCGTGAAGCGTTGACGGTTGCGCGGCAGTCGCTTGACATCGACCCCGAACAGGCGCAGGCGTGGTGGTTTGTGAACCGTGCGTGCGAGATGCTCGGCGACGCGAACGGCGCGAAGTCGGCGCGCGACGAGCATGCGCGCTATAAGCCAGACGAGAATGCGCGCGACCGTGCGGTGCGGCTCGCTCGAGAGAAGTACCCGTGGGCCGACGCGGCTGCCGAGGCGACGGTGATCTACTCGCTGTCAAAATAAGGTGCCAGGCACGTGCCAGTCAGTGCCAGGCACTGAACGGCACGTGCCTGACACCACCCCGAAACTGGCGGAAGCACCGTGTGGGACTGCGCTTGCAACACAACGCGCGGGGTGCCTGGCATGTGCCAATTTGCGCCAGACACTGAACGGCGCGTGTCTGGCACCATTTAGAGCATTGGCTTGACTCCCAAGCGCGCGTGCTTGCGAAGATGCTCGCCATGCTCTCCGACAACGCTTCGCGCCCCGCAATCACCACCCTCGCCGCACTCCGAGCCTCAGGCTGGCGGTCGCGAAGTGTCAAAGATGAACTCCGCGCCAATCTCGTTGCCGCGCTCGCGGCACCCAACGCGACTCCGCGCGAACTCTTCCCTGGCATCCTCGGCTACGACGACACCGTGCTCCCGGAGGTCGTCAACGCGATCCTCGCTGGTCACGACATGCTCTTCCTCGGCGAGAAGGGCCAAGGCAAAAGCCGCCTCATGCGTCTTCTCCCGCGCTTCCTCGACGCGTGGATTCCGTACCTCGATATCCCCAACTCGCCGGTCCACGAAGATCCCGAGCAGCCGATCACGCGCGCGGGCCGCGAACTCCTCGCGTCAACTCCGCCAGAGCAAATCCCCATCGCGTGGTGGCCCCGCGCTGAGCGTTACGCAGAGCGCCTCGCGCCCGGCACCAAGTTCGCCGATGTGATCGGCGAAATCGATCCGGCGAAACTCATCGGCGGCACCTCGATGTCGGCCGAAGACGCGCTGCACTTCGGGCTCATCCCGCGCCAGCATCGCGGCATCTTTGCGATGAACGAGTTGCCGGATCTCGACGAACTCGTCCAAGTTGGCCTCTTCAACATTCTCGAAGAACGCGATGTGCAAATCCGCGGTTACCCCGTGCGATTCGATCTCGATGTGCTGGTGCTTTTCAGCGCAAACCCAAGCACCTACAACCGATCCGGCAAGGTCATTCCGCAGTTGAAAGATCGCATCGGGAGCACGATCGTCACGCACTACCCGCGCGAGCGCGAACTCGGCATGGCGATCACGCGACAAGAAGCGAACATCGATCTCGGCGGCGAGTATCCGGTGTTGGTTCCGCCGTTCATGGACGAGGTCTGCGAAGAAATCTCGCGCGTCGCGCGAAAGTCGCGCTATGTCGATCACGCGAGCGGCGTGTCCGCGCGCTTCGCGACGGCCAACTGGCGCACGATGGTTGCGAACGCGCGCCGCCGAGGTATCGCGCTCGGCGAACGCCCCGCAGTGCCGCGGATCAGTGACCTTGCGCACATCCATGCAAGTGCGGTGGGAAAGCTTGAACTCGACTTGATGGGCTCGCATCAAATGTCAGAGCGGCAAGCGATCGACGCGATCGTCGCCGAAGCAATCGCGAACATTTTCAACGAATATGTCGACGCGCACGGACTCGGCGATATCGCCGATGTGTTTGCGAAGGGCGTGCGTATCGAGGTAGGCGACATGTTGCCCTCATCGTCGTATGCGGCCGCGATGCGCGAAGTTCCCGATGCGTGGACGAAGGCGTTCGAAGTGAATCCCTCGGAAAATGAGGCGGTTCGCGCGAGTTGCGTCGAGTTCGTACTGGCCGGCTTGTGGGCAACAGAACGCGTTTCGCGCACCGAGAAATACGGCCGCGTTTCCTACGAGGTGCGCGGGCTGTGAGCGCAGCCGACGATCCATCTTCAGAGCCGCAACGGCAGGAATCAGTCTCGTCCTCGCCGCCGCTCGGCGGCGTCGTGCACACCTATCTTGGTTACGACCCTCAGGAGTTTCCGTCGCCAACGCGTCCGCCGTCCGGTGACGCAGCCGATGCGCTGTACGACCACATGTTGATGTACGGCTCGCGTCGGCGCTTCACCGACCGCGAACTTGCCGACGCGGTTCGACTCGATCCGTCGCAAGTGCGCGGACTCGGGCCAAGCCTCGATGCGCTGCGCGCGATGCTCGAAGAGCGCCGTCGCCGCATTCTTGAGAAGTACGAGACGCGCCGTGCGGAGGATCTCGCGCACGAGGCCGCAGCCGCCGCCGCTGCGAAGGTCGAAGTTCCGCCCGCGCTTGCGCCGCGCCTCGCGCCCGCACTTGCTGCTGGGCAACTTGCCGAACTCGAAAAGATCCATCGTCGCGTGCCCGATGCTTCGCCGCTCTCGCGATCGCTTATGCACGCCATCGCGCGGCTTCGCGAGCGCTTTACGGTCGAGCAACTCGCTTCGAAGTACGCCTTCACCGGCCGTACCGAGATGACGGTTTCTGAAGCGATCGCCGTCAAAGGCGAACTTGATCGGATCGAGCGGCTGCTCAAGCAAATCGAAGAAGCGCTGAAGAACGCGAAGCCAGCGATCATCGATATGTCGGCGCTGCGCGAGTTCGCGAGCGAGGAGCAACTCGCAGATCTCGACCGCGTGCAGAGGCAAGTGAACGAACTCCTGCGAAAAATGGCAGAAGAAGCGGGGCTTGAGCGAAGGCCGGAAGGCTATCGCTCATCACCACGCGCGTTGCGCACCTATCAGAAGCGACTGCTTTCGACCATTTTCTCCGAACTCGCCGACGCGCGGCGCGGCCGCCACGATGGTGTCATCTCACGCGACGGCGCAATGGAACTCCCCGCGACGCGCGCGTACGAGTTCGGCGATTCGCCGGCCAATCTCGATGTTCCGCAGTCGATTCTCAACGCCGTCGCGCGCACGGGTCAAGCACGACCAACCGCCGAAGACCTCGTCGTTCATCGCACGCGCCGTACGCCGAAGTGCGCGACCGCACTCATCCTCGACATGTCGGGTTCGATGCGCTACGGCGGCCAATACATCGCGTGCAAGAAGATGGCGCTTGCGCTCGACGCGCTCATCCGCAGCGAGTATCCCGGCGACTTCCTGCAAGCGATCGAGATGTACACGCTCGCGAAACTCCGCCCGGCTGGCGAGATCGTCGAGATGCTGCCGAAGCCTGTTTCGATCAACGATCCGGTCGTGCGCCTGCGGGCCGACATGTCCGACCCTGAGATCGGTGAACTCGACCTGCCGCTCCATTTCACGAACATCCAACGCGCACTCGCGCTTGCGCGGCAAGTGCTCTCTGCGCAGGACACGCCGAACAAACAGGTCTTTCTCCTCACCGACGGCCTGCCGACCGCGCACTTCGAGGCCAGCGACCTCTTCATGCTCTACCCGCCCGATCCGCGCACCGAGGCCGAGACCATGCGTGAAGCCGAGCGTTGCCGACGCGAGGGCATCGTGATCAACATCTTCCTCTTGCCGAGTTGGTCACAGACCGAGGATGATGTTCAGTTCGCGCACCGCATGGCCGAACGCACCGGCGGACGCGTACTCTTCGCGGGCGGCGAAGAACTCGACCGTTTCGTCGTCTGGGACTATGTGAAGATGCGGCGGACGATCATCGGCTGAATGGCCGCCGACTTTGCGCACGCACGCTTCTCAGTTGCACGCTCCTCAGT
>JASGCF010000023.1:11803-16531 GCA_030054275.1 Limnohabitans sp.
CTCAGTTGCACGCTCCTCAGTCGCACGCGCCCCAGTTCACGAGGAGAAGCGAGAGATCGGCGGCAGTGACCTGACCGTCGCGGTTCACATCCGCGCCGCCAGCGTTTGCGCTTCCCCATGCGATGAGAAGACCCGAGAGATCGGCCGCGTCGACATCGCCGTCGCCATCGACATCGCCAGGGCACGCAGGCGCTTCGGGCACGATGACGATGTCGGACGCATCTGACACGGTTCCGGCGATCGCGGCCTCGCGCACATAGATCGGGCAGCCGCTCGTGACGAGCGTCGCGCCAGCAGGTACCTCAAGGCGCTTCGCATAGACAACTTCGCATGCGCCCTTCGAGCCGCCTGATCCTTCCGCGTTGTCGTGTCGGTCGACGATCGTCGTGGTCGAGCCCGGTGCGATGCGCAGCGTGCCGATCGGGTAGTTCGTCGCGGCGAAACCAGCGTCGACTGCGCCGAGATTCGCGCTCATCGCCTCGAACGACTGCGCGGCGCTCTTCGAAAGCCCCGTCATCTCGATGGTCGCGACTGCCATCGAGAAACGCGCTGGATCGTTGATCGCGATGTCGAGATCGCGGCCGACGCCAAGACGCCAGACGGCATCGGGCAGGATCAGCGACGCGTCGGCACCCACGATGTAATCGCCGCCGATCGAGTAGCCGTCGCCGGGCGTTGGCGGAAGGAACCCAAGGTCGTACTCACCGGTGAGCGTGCCGGTGTTGACGAGCGAGCCGTAGATGTAGAGAACACCGCGCTGGATGATCGTGGTGCCCGCGTTGTTGTAGTCGGCGAAGCAGTCGACATCGCCTGCCACGCGATGTTGTCCCGCACCCGAGGTCGACACGCTCTCTGCGAGGATCTGGCCCTTCAAGTAACTGCGGCCGCCGGTTGTTGCAAAGTCGCGGTTCACAACCATCGTCGCGCCGTTCAGGAGGAACTGTCCGCCTGCGACGGTCGTGAGTTCATCGAAGGTCACGGTGCCTGCCGTCGGCGAGACCAGATCGCCCGCGACGACGAGGTCGTGCTCGCCAGTGCCGGGCTCATCGGTGATCGAACTCCCGTCCGCGAGGCGCACGAGCATGTCGGCGCCAATCGTCACCGACTCGGTTGCGCGCAGTTGCAGCGGTTTGGTCGAGAGATTGGCTGTGCCAACGCCGTTGAAAGCGTTGGAACGCAGCAGAATGCGATCGTTCGGTTGCGCGAGCAGCGCGGCGTCCGACATCTCGTTTGCATCGATCTGCAGGTAGTGATCGATGTTCGCTGCGCTCGAGGAGCGGAAGGTGACCACGGCACCGCCGCCCGCCGCGTAGGGCGCACTCGCGATGAAGCGATGGTCGTCGAGCCATGCAAGCGCCGTGCCGAGTTCGTTGGCGCCGGTCGATGAGACGCTCGCGACTCGCGCCACGCGTGTCCACGCGCCACCGACATCCTCGTAGACCATGACGGCAGCACCCGAAGCAAATCGGCCGCCGATGATCAACTTGCCGTTGCGCAGTTCAACCGATCGTCCGAAACGATCAAACGGGCTTGGCGCGTCGGATCGAATGGTCCTCGCGTGGACCCATGACGAACCAATCTTCTTATAGATGTACACGGCACCCGGATACTGCGGACTCGCCCAGAACGAAGTCGGCGCACCAACGGCAAGCGTGTCGCCTTCGAGCGAGATCGAGGCACCGAAGTTCTCGCTCGCAGACGCGGTTGGCGCAGTGATGCGCGCGACTTGCGCCCAACTGCCGCCGTTCAGTTCGAAGATGTACGCAGCGCCAGCGGCAGCGAACCCAGATTGTGTTTCGCCAATCGCGCCGACGGCAAGTCTGTTCCCATCGACCGCAAGCGAACTTCCAAACTGCGCGTTGGCAGCGATCGGAGCGGCGGTGATGGTCCCGGTCAAACTCCAATTCGCACCGGACTTCTCGTACACCGACACACTGCCGTGGTCGGCTGTCAAGCCCGTGTTGTCGAGGGGTGCCGACACAAACACCCGCGACTCGATCGAGTCGATCGCCGTCGCGCCGCCGAAGTAGTCCTCGTTCTGTGGCGACACGGGGGCCAAAGTTGCGGTCTTGAGCCACGCGCCATTGACGAACTCAAAGATCGAGGCCTTGCCACCCGGGGCGGGGGTCGCGTTGCCCGATGGTGTGCCTACGACGAGTACGCTGCCGCGAACGCTGAGCGAAGAGCCGAAGTAGGTCACGCCAGTCGTGCCATCCACCAGCGTTGTCGTGATGCCGTCCGCCGAGCGGGTGATGTGGACCTTGCCTGCGTTCGCTGTCGCGCCAACCGTGGCGTTCGGCTCTGCGACCGCGACGAACTCTTCGCTCGCCGATACAGCGAAGCCGTAGAACAAGGTCGATGGTGGCTGCGTGAAGCCCACTTCGCCGAAGAACGGACTGTCGCCCGCCCACTGGGCGTGGCAAACTCCACTCGCGAGCGCGGCTGAGGCGAGACCAACGCACGCAGGAAGCGAGCGTACTGCGAGGATGCGTGGCGAACTGTGGCTGCTCGTGCAACGGGTGGTGCGAGACATGGCGGGCTCAATGACGGTGTGCGATGGTGATCCCCTCGCGCAGACGACGCGCAAACGATGAGGGGAGGCAGACCAAAGGTATACAGGAGGAGGTCCGCGATCCCGTCATCGAAAAGGTCGAAATCTCGGATCTCGCGCGGGTACATTCACCCACGACCCCAATTCTGGCAATCGCGCATGACCAACCACGCTTCGAAGAAATCTCGTGAAACCTCGGCCGAACATGAAGTTCCTGGCGACGATCGCCTTGTCGCGCGTGGATTTTGGCGCTCCGTTGGTGTCGTTGCGTTTATAGGCGCGCTCCTTGGCGGATACATGCTCTTCCGAACGAAACCGGTGCGCGACACTGGGTCGGGCGCCGTTGTCGCGCCACCCGCGCCCGCACCATCGGAAGCGATTGCACCGCCGAGTCCTGTGCCATGCACCGATGTTGCCGCGGCGGCAGGCGTTGATTTCGTGCATGAATCGGGTGCACGCGGCGGGAAATTGCTGCCCGAGTGCATCGCGGGTGGCGTTGCTGTGGTTGATCTCGACGGTGACGCGCGACTCGACATCGTCTTCACGCAGGGGCAGCCGCTCGAACCGGCTGCGGGAGTTGCGGACGAAGCCGTGGGGCGAGGCGGCATTCGGATCCACCTCAATCGCAGTGAACCCTCGGGCGAGATGCGCTTCGAACGCATGGCAGGCGACGAAGCATGTCTGCGCGATGTCTTTGCAAATGGTCTCGCGGTTGGCGATGTCAATGGTGACGGGCGCGTCGATCTCTTCGTCGCGTGCGTTGGGCAAGATCATCTTCTTCTGAACACGCTGGACGCAGATGGCAAGATTCGCCTTGAAAACGCGGTGATTCCTTCTGAATCTGAGTGGGGAACTTCGACGGGCATGCTGGATGCAGACGGCGACGGTGACCTCGACATCGTGGTGGCAAACTATGTCGCATGGTCTCCGACGATCGACCGCAGCGTGAATTTCACGCTCGATGGAATTGGCCGCGCGTACGGACCTCCAACTGGATTTGAAGGCACGCTGCTCACGCTGCTTGTGAACGATGGTCGTGGTGTCTTTCGGAACGCAACGGAGGAGTCTGGTGTGGCGGTGAAGAATCCCGTCACTGGCGGTCCATACGCAAAGGCGCTTGGCCTTGTGTTCGTCGATGTCGATCTCGATGGCCTCACCGACATCCTCGTCGCGAACGACAAGACGCCGAAGTTCATGCTGCGAAACCTTGGTCCCGCAGCCGACGGCACGCCGCGCTTCACAAACATTGCAGTTGAAACTGGATTTGCCTTTGACCGCGACGGCGCGGCAACGGGCGCGATGGGTATTGACGCAGCGTGGCCACGCAACGACCGAAGCCTTGCGATTGCGGTCGGCAACTTCGCAAACGAACCAAGTTCGCTGTACATCTCGAACTTCATGCGCGAGCCCTTCGGCAAGCCCGCCTTCGCGGATGAAGCACTCGGTCAAGGTTTCGGCGCGCCAACGCGGCGCTACCTCACCTTCGGCCTCGTCTTTGCGGATCTTGATCTCGACGGCTACGAGGACATCGTGCAGGCGAACGGCCACCTCGAGCCCGACATCGCGCGCGTTGCGCCGAGCCAAACCTATACGCAGCGCGCGCAGGTTTTCATGAATCGTGGTTGTATGAGAAGTGGCGGGAGTGCTGTGCCGCTCTACATCGAAGCACCAGAGTCAACGCTCGGCGATCTCGCAAAACCCGCCGTTGGTCGCGGGCTCGCGGCGGGGGATCTCGATGCCGACGGTGATGTGGACCTCGTGCTTGTCGATCTCGACGGCCCAGCGCGTGTCCTCCGCAACGATCAAGCCACGAAGCGTGGTTGGATCGCGATCGTGCCCGAGGGGCCCGGTGCCATCGGTGCCGAGGTCGAGATCGATGCCGTGCTGGACAGTGCAAGCCCAGAGATGAAGGTGACGCAGCGGCGCGTTGTTTCACCAACGCGGAGCTATCAATCGCAATGCGAGCCCGTCGCGCGCTTTGGTTTAGGCGACGCAACGGCGACGCTCTCAGGGCGCGTCTGGTTTGCGGGTGATCGCGCGAAGGGCAAGCCTGTCGAGCTCGGCCCGATCCCTGCGGGCACGGTGCTTCGCGTACGGCGATAAGAACAACCGCCAGCAATTGCTGGCGGTTGTATGGGAAATCTTGTGGTGCGTGCTCGTGCGCGCGATCAGAACGA
>JASGCF010000023.1:16631-18615 GCA_030054275.1 Limnohabitans sp.
CTGGCGGTTGTATGGGAAATCTTGTGGTGCGTGCTCGTGCGCGCGATCAGAACGAACGCGTCAGATTTTGCGCGTCAGAGTTTGCGCGTCTTCTCGAACTTCGCCTTGTCGCGTGCGATCGCTTCCGGCGAATCTTGTTCCAAGCCACCGCTCGTATTGACGGCCGCAGTTGCCTTTGCGCGCTTGGGCTTCTCTGCCTTTTCCTTTTCCGACATGGCGCCGGCTTTCGACGACTCTTGCAAGAAGAGGATGCGCGTACAAGCCTTGCACTGAATCAACGAATTGCCCGAGGACGACAACTTCGCGTAGGTTTCGAATGGCACTTCGATGTTGCACGCACCGCACGCAAATTCACGATGTCGCAGGTCGACGATCGTGACTTCCGCCATCGCTTCACCTTCGGTCTCTTCCGCAACCTTGTCGAATACTTTGCGCTCGCGATCTGGAACCAAATCCGCAGCGCGTGTGCGCTCGCTTTCGAGTTCGGCCAGGCGCTCGCCAACATCCTTCATGCACTCGTCGAGTTTCGCCTTGGCAAGTTCGCGCACCTTCGTACGCTCGACGATGGTCGCTGCGTGCACCTCAAGGCGACGCTGCGTTTCTTCCACGCGATTCATCTCTTCAACAGCACGCTTGACAACATCGTCCTTCTGATTCTCAAGCACCTTCATTTCGTTCAGTACAGCCTTGTACTGGCGATCATTGGTGGAGGTATTGAGTTCCGCGCGCAACTTTTCCACGCGCTCCTGCGCTGTGGTTTGATCGAGTTCAAGGCCGTGCAGAACAGCCTTGAGTTGCTTGATTTGCGTTTCGAGTTCGAGCTTCTGCTTGTCGAGCAGTGCCAACTGTCGCTCTTGTGCGTCGAAATACACCTTGGCGGAGGTCACTCGGGTGCGAAGCGCACGAACTTGGCTATCAACGCGATGCAGCGTGAGAAGGTTCTCGATGAGATTCATGGAAGCGGAGATGGTAGCAAAGTCGCGCGGTTGCGGACCGCCAAGACGCAAGACCTAGGGCCTAGGGCCTTAGGTCAGGCGAAGCAGCCAGTACACAACGGGGCCTGCGAACAACGGGCTATCGAGCACATCAAGGACACCGCCCATTCCCGGCAGCAGTTTCCCAGAATCTTTCAGTCCGCTGTCGCGTTTGAAGGCGCTTTCCGCAAGGTCGCCAGCTTGTCCGATCACTGCAACAAGCGCGCCGCCGAGTGCGCCAACCCATGGCGCAATTCGATCGCTCGGCGCGACAGCATCCGAGGTCAGCGAAGCAAGAAACGCACCGACCAGCGTCGCAGTCACAACACCGCCAAGCAATCCTTCCCATGACTTCTTTGGCGAGAGCCATGGAATCATCTTGTGCTTCCCGATCGACATGCCCGTGAAATACGCGCCGATGTCGCACGATTTTGTGGTGAGTATTGCGCCCACGACGATCCACGGCGAGTGTTCGAGCCGCACAAGCATCCAGAAGCCAAGCAGCACGCCGCCATACACGCAGGCGAGAAGCGCGCCACCAACAAGGACAAGCGAACCCTTTGGATCGCGGTGTCGCGCCATGCCGAGAAGTGCAAGTACAACGATGAGTGCGAGTGCAGTTGAGATCGCGCCGGTCGCACCAATGGTTGTTGACAGTGTCGGGCTAAGCGCTGTTGCCAAGAGACCAATGAGTGCCGAGATCGCGCAGATTCCTGTACGGACAGGAAACTGCGCTGCGCGCAGAAACGCAGCGAGCTCACGAGCGATGAGTACGCTCAGTACAGCAGAAAGTACGAGAAGTAGTACGCCTGCCGGAAGTCCACGCTCGCTCGCCCATGCGTCAAGCCGCGCGTCGAGCCACACCAACCCCACAATGAACGCGATGAGCAGTGGTCCTGTGATGAGTCGCTGCCAAAGCATGGTGAGTCTCGGTGTAGAAGTTCTGGATCGGGTTGCTGGATCGGGTTACTGAGCGGTCGATCGCACAGAATCGGATGCGGTGATTCCGC
>JASGCF010000290.1 GCA_030054275.1 Limnohabitans sp.
GCGCGTGGGTCGTACTCGCACCCGATGCCCTTTTTGGTTTCGTGGGTATGGAACCGCTCAGTGGTCCAGGTCGCGGAATCTGGCAATGCCTCGGGATGGTGATTGGGGTGTACGGAATCGGCTACCTCTGCGCGAGCCGTGACCCCATTCGTCACTGGCCGATTGTGTTCGTTGGATTGCTCGGGAAGCTCTTTGGGCCGATCGGCTTCCTCTGGACCGCTTCACGCGGCGAGATTCCTTGGACATTCGGCGCCACCATTCCGACGAATGATCTGCTCTGGTGGATTCCGTTCGCACTCACGCTTCGTGCCGCGTGGAAGCGGGCGTAAGTCGGCTGTGGATCACGATGAAGACGCTTCGATCGAGGCTTCAGTTTAGGCTTCAATCTAGGCTTCAATCCACGCGCCGATCCATCGGCCTTCCGAGCGAGTGAAGCGTGCGCGTTGATGTCCCTCGGACGCAAGCCAAAGCCAGTCGACTTCCTCTACCTTCGTAGACACCACAGCAAAGTTTGCTCGGCCGGGCAACGACTCTTCAAGCGTGGGCACGCGTTTGAGGAGATGTTCAGGAAGGTTTGGACTTGGTGCTGCGCACACCGTACTCGGCGCAGATGGCGCGAGATAACAACGACGACTGGAGAGGCTGGCTTTCGCCCACGCATCATCCGCCACGCCGTCGTCGAGATGGATGGTCGCGCGTGCTTTCAGCCTCAACTGCAATTTGAGTTCAGGCGCGTAGAAATGCCACGAAACACGGCTGTCACGCGCAATCTCGCCGATTTTTGGACTACGCCGATCTGTGTGACACCGGATCTCTGCGAACTCTTCCGACGCGCATCGCATCACCACCGTGCGCGCGACTGGTGCGCCATCGAGTCCGATGGAGACAAGCGTGGGTGTGTGCCACACATGCTTGCGATCAACCACAGCACGCGCGAGCTCCGCCCAAGCGTTTGCGAGGTTCTGCTGTAGTTGCAGCGGTTCAGTCACGCAGCGCTCAGTACACGGACTTTGGGAAATAGAACTGCTTGGCGTTTGATGGTGTCACGAGATCGACATCGATCATGAGGTGACGCGGCATGAACTGAAGTTTCTGCGCCTTGTTGCCATCGCGAAGCACCGCGGCGGCCATTTCCATACCCGTCGCGATCATCGACGGCGGATAGGTGATGTCCGCGGGATACATCGGATCCTTGTCCATGACGCGCTTGATGATGTCCTTCATGCCGGCACCTCCAAGAATCCAGACGCCTTCGATGCCCTTCTCAGCGAGCGCCTGTTCGGCGCCAAGCGCCATGTCGTCGTCGGAGGCCCAAATCGCCGTCACATTCGGCGCCTTCGCCAACAATGTCTCGGTCACTTCGAGCGCCTTCTGACGATTCCAGTTCGCCGCTTGTTGGCCGACGATCTTGATCCCTGGTTCTGCCTTGAAAACCTCCATCGCAGCATTCACGCGATCGCTATTCACGGTGCATGGAATACCTTCAAGAATGATGATGCTGCCCTTCGCCTTCCCCTTGCCGCCGAGCTTCTCAACCATAAATTCTGCGCTCTTGCGGCCGAAAGCCTTGTTGTCGCCCTCGATGAAGATGTCGGCAACGGGCTCCAAAAAGCCACGATCGACATTCACGATGAGCACGCCGCGATCATGCACTTCTTTCGCCACGGGTGTGATGGGCGCGCTTTCGGTCGCAAGCACCACAAGTCCATCGATCTTCGGCGCGAGTGTTTCAATGTCGGTGATCTGCTCTTCAGGCGTGGCTGCGGTTTCGATGGTCCATTCGATGTTTGGGTGCAACTTGGCGCACTCCTTCGCCCACCACACAACGCCCGCGGTCCAACCGTGATCAGCCGCCGGAATCGATACGCCAATGCGAACCTTTGCGGGCTGCGCAACCATCGGCGCTGCGCTCAACGCTGGCGCAACAGGTTCGCTTGCGGCGAGTCCAACAAGGGAAGCGGATGCGAGAACTGCGATTGAGAGCATGGGAGGGAGTTTCATGGGTTCCTTCGAAGTTTCGATACGACGCACGGGAGAAAGCGAAACGCGAACTCGTAGGGTCGTCGGGTTGACGACCTCGAACTTGGAGAAAATTCTGAGCTCGGAGAAGATTCCGAGGTCGGAAAAGATCTTGAACTCGCAGAAGATACCGTGAGGACGGCGCACATGCTCAATCGCGCGCGCCGCGTTGCACAAGCACTGCAAGCACGATGACGCCGCCCTTGACTGCGCCCTGCCAATACGGGCTCACCTGCGAAATCGTGAGAATGTTGGTGATCATCGCCAGAATGAGGACGCCGATCACAGTGCCCCACACTCGACCGAATCCGCCGCGAAGACTGGTTCCACCGATGACAACCGCCGCGATCGCATCGAGTTCGGCCCCGAGTCCAAGGCCCGATGTCGAAACGGAATTCATGCGGGAACTCAGCAGGAGCCCTGCAAAACCCGCGAGCAATCCCATGATCGCGTACACGCGAAAGCGCACCCAATCGACGCCGATTCCCGCGTAACGCGCTGCAGTTTCGTTGGCGCCAACAGCGACAACATGCCGTCCAAAGCGGCTTCGCGAAAGGAACCATTGGGCGACGATAGCGATCACGACAAACGCGATCATGCCGTAGGTCAGCGTGAGCGGTTTGCCGGCCGCGTTTGTGAGGCCTGTGAACACTGGGCTTCCGGATTCGTTCACACCAGATTCCCACGCAAGCGGCACCCCACTTCGGCCAAACTTCGCAAAGAGCGTGGAACTTGACGAGCGAATCTCGCCAGCTTCTGCGATAGCCAACGCAACCGAACGGAACGCGGCAAGCCCGCCGAGCGTCGCAATGAACGGCGCGATGCGCCCGAACACGATCAAGGCACCGTTCACTATGCCTGCAGCGAGTCCGGTGACCAGCGTCGCGCACACACCGAGCGCGACGGAGCCTTCCTCGCTCCACTCGCGCTCCGCAGCCCAGTTCATCGTGGTCACGCCAATCGCAGCCGCGAGCACCACCATGCTTCCAACCGAAAGATCGATGCCAGCACTCACAATGACGAATGTCATGCCGACGGCGAGAATGCCCACTGCGGCGTTGGAGTTCAAAATGGTGCGGAAGTTTTCGAAACTCAAAAAGTCGAAGCCTTCGCGCCAAGTGCTGATGGCGAGGAGAAGCCCGAATGCAACCAAAACTCCCCACTGTTGGAGAAACACCTGCGCGCCAGCGCGCGGACGCTGCGACTTCGCATCCTGGTTCGTTCCACTCACGAGTCACGCTCCTTCTCTTCGCTCAAGCCTGATGCAAGTCGCACGATGCGCTCTTCGCAATCTTCGCGCAACAATCGATCACGCGTCAGTTCTCCGGCCACCTCGCCTTGATGGAGAACGACAACACGATGCGAGAGCCCGATGACCTCAGGCAACTCTGAACTGATCACGATGCATGCGAGCCCCTGAGCAGCGAGGTCCGCAAGAATGCGATAGATCTCGCCCTTCGCGCCGACATCGACTCCCCGCGTTGGTTCATCAACAATCAACACGCGCGGTCCAGTCTCGAGCCAACGCGCCAGCGCAAATTTCTGCTGATTTCCGCCTGAAAGTGAGGAGATTGGCAAGTCGGGCCGCGCGCACCGGATGGCAAATTCGCGAATCCACCGCGCCGTCGTATTGCGCTCCTCTTGAAGATCCACGCGCAAACCACCGAGTTGCGCATATCGATCGAGCGACGGCATCGTCGTATTCTCAATCGACGAAAGTGATGTGTGCAACCCGCGCCCCTTGCGGTCTTCGCTGACATACACCACTCCAGCTGCAAGCGCCTCGCGAGGTGAGCGAAATCGCACCGAACGACCGCCAACGCGCAGAGAACCTTCCGAGAGACGCAAGCCAACAATCGCTTCGGCAGTTTCTGTTCGTCCACTTCCAACAAGCCCCGCGACACCCACAATTTCGCCTGGCCGCACCGCCAGCGAAACACCGCGCGAGCGCCCGACCGCGCCGAAATGCACGAGTTCCATTGCGGGCGTTGCGGCTTTATCGCACGCGCCTTTTTCAGGGTACATCGAACCAAGCTCGCGACCAACCATGGCTGCTGCAAGCGCGCTCTCATCAAGTTGGCGGTGTTGATCGTGATCGCGCGCGAACGCTTGCACCACGCGTCCATCTCGAAGCACCGTGGTGCGATCGGCAACGGCCACCACTTCGTCAAGATGATGCGAG
>JASGCF010000291.1 GCA_030054275.1 Limnohabitans sp.
CACCTCAAGCCCAAACTATCCATGGGTTGTCTTCTCGTTTCAGGGAGCAAGAACGACGCTCCAAGACAATGAGTTCTGCGGAAACAGCGTTGCTTCTTTCGGCGCATGCTGCGGAGGGACCATCGTCGACAGTGGAGGAAATGTCACAACACCGCCGCCCTGCACCCCACCATGTCCCGCCGACTTCGTCGATGACGGCACGGTCAACGCAGCGGACCTCGGCATCCTCCTCAACTTCTGGGGCACCGATGGCTCACAGTTTCCTGGCGTCGATCTCAATGGCGACGGCATCGTCGGCGCGGCGGATCTCTCCGCGCTCTTGAGCAGTTGGGGGCCGTGTCCAGAGTGATTCAGCGAGAGCGGCCAAGCCAGTTCTCAACGCGAAGCCCGACAACCCGCCCAAACTCCCTCACATTCCCCGTGACGAGCGTCGCGTCGAGGGCGAGGGCGTGTCCGGCGATCAACATGTCCATCGGGCCGATGGGGGTGCCAAGTATCTCGAGCGATGCGCGGGTTTGGGCGTATCTTGCAGCCGCGCGATCGTCGAAGGGCACGATCTGAAGACTCGCGCAGAACTGCACGACTCTCGCAGTGTTCTCTTTCGGCTTTGAGGACCGTGCCGCACCCACCAGCAGTTCGCCCACGGTGATGGATGAGACATGCACCTGCTCAAGTCCGACTTGGGCGATTCGCTCGACGGCACGCGGAGTCCGCCCGCGGAGCAGTTCGATACAACAGTCGGTGTCGAGCATGTATCGCATGAGAGGATTTGACGGAGCGGACCTACCTGACTGCCGTCAGTGCCGACGGTTCAACGCGATGCCTTGCGTTCAAGCCGATTCTCTCGAACGCTTCGCGATCGACTTTGTCGCTTTCTTGGCGGGGGAACTCGTCGTCGTCTTCTTTCGATAGACCCGCGTCCGGACGGCTGCGGGGGTGGGATCGAGTGCATCGCTGTCGCGATCGGTCGCCCCCTCAGCCGCTCCCTGCGCTGGTCGGTGGAAGTCGTCGCTGACAGACCCGAGTGCAGACTGAAAGAGATCCCAGGCGGCGTCCTTTGGATAGATGACCACCATCGATCCGACGCGCGCGATGCAGACATCGGGCTTCTCGAACCGACACTCGGCGGGAAGCCGGACAGCCTGGCTCGCTCCGTTCATGAAGATGCGGGTTTGGTGCATGGAAAAACCTCGTGAGTCCACAGTCTATACGCGAGTATAGATTGTGCCAGCGCCGAATCAAGCGACTCGCCGCGAGAATCACGCCCGCGGCGCATCGATTGCTGCTCGAGCCACCGCAGCCAACGCCTCGCGCCACTCGAGGTATCGATACGGCGCGTCGACAACCTCGTGCAGAGCAAGGACCTCGCGGTGCATCGCCTCATAGAGGTCGCTCTGCCATTCGTCGCCGCGCCCATCCGCGCCTCGGTCACAGTAGAAGATGCGGCAGCCAAGCGGTCGCTCTTCATGCTCGCCGCAGAAAGCCGAACCAAACGGGTCACCCGATTTCACAACGAGATACGGGCAATCGCCGCGACCGCGCGCGACTTCAACATCGAGCACACGAAGCGGATTCGCCGCGCGTGCGCATCGTGCGGCATCGATACGCGCCACCACAAACGCCGCCTCAAGGCCCGACACGTACATGCGATGACCAAACTTCTCGAAGTTGCAGCAGGCGCCAGAAGCGAGGCAAATCGGTCGCTCGCGTCGAACAACCTCCGCGATCCGTTGCCGCGCGCCGACAAAGAACCGCTCGACCTCGGGATGCGTCGCCAGCGTGTGCCAGCGTCGAATCTGGTCGGGCGTTAGTTCCACGCGTTCGCCAAGGCTCCGCTTGGACCCGCGGTTGGCTCTGCAGCGACGCGATCAAATTCTGGTGCGATGCGGTCTGGCATGACCTCGATTTCGACGGAAGCCTTCTGCACGGTTTCTGCATCAGCCTGCGTCTCGACCATCGCGCGCTCGTTCGCGGCCTTCGAGAGACGGCCATCCGCCGCAACCTCGTCGAACTTCACCGCCACGCGACGCGAAACACCGCGCTCTGGCATCGTGACGCCATAGAGCTGGTGGCACGCTTGCATCGTGCGCTTGTGGTGCGTGATGACGATGAAGTGCGAGACATCGAGGAACGGCGTAAGCGCGTGGCAGAAGCGTTCGACATTCGCTTCGTCGAGCGCGGCGTCGACTTCGTCGAGGATGCAGAAGGGCGACGGCTTCGACTGGAAGATCGCCATCAACAGCGCAACCGCGGTCATCGTCTTCTCGCCGCCCGAGAGCTGGCTGATGACGCGTGGTTCCTTGCCTGGCGGCTTCGCGCGAATTTCAACGCCCGACTCGAGCCAATCCGTCTCGCCACTCTCAAGCGGCAAGAGATAGATGTCGGCGCTGCCGCCGCCGAAGAGGCGACGGAACATGCCGGTCGGCCCAGCGAAGGTTTCGCGCACGCGCTCGAAGGTTTCTTGGAAGCGCGTACGACTCGCGTCGTCGAGTTCGGTGATGAGCGATTCGAGGCTTGTCTTTGCGCTGTCGATATCGACGAGTTGCTTCGCGAGATCTTCGTTGCGAACTTCAAGTTGCGTGAGTTCGTCGATCGCGTCGAGGTTGACATTCCCGAGTTTACGAATCGCTTCACGAAGATCGTCGGCCTCAGCCTGCGCGCTCTCTCGCTCGATCGCAACGAAACCTTCGGCTGCGCGCTCTCCAAGATAGACCTCGTAGGTTGCGCGCAGATCGAGTTCGATCTCGGAAAGTGTCTGCTCTTCAAGACCCTCGCGGCGCACTTCGAGTTCGCGACGCGACAACTCAACTGCATGCGAGTTTCGCTCGATACGCGTGGCATCGGTGCGTGCTGCATCAACTTGCTTTGAGACAAGTTCGACGGCGCTTTGTGCTTCGCGAAGTCTCTCGGCAACACCCGCAAACTCTGTGACAAGCAACGCAAGCCCGCTTGACGCTTCGCCCAGTTCTTGACCTGCTTCTTCGAGCATCGCTTCGCTGCGCTCGATCGCTGCAACTCGACGGACCGTACTTTCACGCAGCGCCGCGTCTTGACGAGTGACTTCCGAAAGTCGCGTTTCAACATGTCGCTCTTCGCGGCGCGCAGCATCGAGTGCAGCCTGCGCCTCAGCGGCGCGTACGCGCGCTTGCGCGAGCGCCTCGCCAGCCTCGCTTGCCACCGCTTGCGCTGCGCCAAGCGCCGCACGCGCCTCATCGCGCTTCGCAACAGCTGCTGCAGCGTCGCTCGACAACGACTCAAGGCGCTCGTGTGCAACGCGTAATTCTTCCTCGCTCGAGCGTTGTCGCTCGACCAAGTGCCCGCGCTCAGCACTGGCACCCTCGCGTTGACGCTCAATTTGCCTCATGAGCTGTTCGATGCGTTCGGTTTGATGCTGTGCGTCGAGCGCGCTGCGGCGGGCCTCCGCCAGCGCAGTGTTGGCAGCACGAGCAGCTTCCTGCGCTGCCTTCGACTCAACCGCCAATTGAATGGACTGCTCCTCAAGCGTCGCGACTTCAATGGCGAGTGCCGACGAACGCGACACCAACTCAGCGTGCTCGGCCCGTCGGGCCAAGAAGCCTCCGCCCGCTGCATCGGCGCGCGCAGAAGCATTTGCGATCACGCGGCCGCGTTCGTCGATCAAGGCGCCGGTGCGGGTCGCAATGCGACATCCAGCCAGTACTCCGCTCGACAACTCAACAGCGCGCGCGATGGTGTCGACCACGAATGTGCCAGCGAACAAGCGCTCTGCAAGAACGCGCATGCGTGCATCCACGCGAACGAGTTCGAGAAGGGGAGTTGCGCCAGGAACCGAGGGAATATCGCGGTTTTTCTGTGACAAAACCGAATTCGCGGCCGCGAAGGCCACGCGCACGCGAAGTGAAAGCGCGCTTTCGGCATGTGTCGCAAGCAGCGACGAGTCGCTGATCACAATCAACTCAAGCAGATCGCCGAGAGCTGCTTCAACCGCTTCGGCGTTGGCGCGATCGGTGTCGACGAGATCTGCAACGACGCCAATGACAGATGGAAACTTCGCTGCGTCGTTGAGCACAGCGCGAACACCAGAGCCGAGGCCTTCGTGCGCGCGACCCATCTCATCAAGCACGCGACGACGCGATTCCACAGCCGTCTTCTCGTCGCGCACACGAGCAAGATCTCGCGCGAGCGCGGACTGCGTTTCAGAAAGCGAACTTG
>JASGCF010000292.1 GCA_030054275.1 Limnohabitans sp.
TTCGAAACAAGATTGAGTCTCGCCGGCAGGATACAGGCACTGGCTATGCGATCATGATGACGAGCGCGTTCCAAGGTGACGGTAAGACGACGGTCGCCGTGGCATTGGCCTTGAGTTACGCTGAATCTGGCCATCGCACGGTGCTTGTTGATTGCGATTTCATCGGTCGCGCGCTGAGCCACCAATTCAATCATCTCCATTCGCCAGGTATCTGCGAAGTGCTGCGACGCGGTGCTGTTGATGGAGAAATCGTTGAGGTCGGCGCAAATCTCTCGCTTCTTCCGGTTGGCACCGATCGCACCTTCAACGCGAGCAACCTACAAATTGCTTCGCTTCGACGGTTGCTCCGTACGCTGCGTGATCGCTTCGACATTGTGATCGTGGACAGCGGGCCGATTACGGCAAGCGTCGAAGCAATTCCGATCGCATCAAGTTGCGACGGCGCGATCATTACGATCCGTCGAGGTCGCTCGCGTAGTCGACTTCCAGAGTCCGTACGCGAACTCACAGAGGCTGGCATCGATTACCTCGGGCTTGTGTTGAACTACGCAGACGCCGAGGATTGCAGGCGATACGGCTCGATTTCGAAGATGTCTGCCGAAGTTGCGGGCGCACTCGCTGGCCAAAGTGGAAGCGTGACTCGACATCCACTTCTTGGCGATGGAAAGGCATGAACCTGCGGGTCCGTCGGAGCTTTCGTGTGATGCCATTGTGGAGTGAAGATGAAGCATTCAGCACATAAGTCACCCAACATGACCGGCGGCTCTGCCTCCGACGGGTCAACAAACCTGTCGAGGGATACTGCGTCGCGTACGATTTGGGGACTCGGTGTTCAAGAGATCCATGATGCGTATTGGGCATCGCACGGTGTTGCATGCGTAACGCTTGGCAGCGGTGTTGCGCCTCAGAAGGGTGCAGATCTCTATCTTCTGCTTGAGCCGCACCAAGGGGTGCACTTTGACCTACGGCGAATCGCGGAAGCATTGTTATGGAATCAAGCGCACATCACCCGGATTCGCGTGATTGAGCGCGAGGCGCCGCAGTATTCCGAGCGGGTTCTTCTGAATGCCGCAGGCGATGTAGAACGCATCGAGCGCCGATACGGCGCGGATCATAATTTGTCCGGTCAGGTGCTTCTCGCAACACTTGTCAAAGATGCTGTGATTTGGTCGCGTGCTTCAAGCGCCACTGCTGCGTTTGTGGAAATGCGCCGCCGTGGACGACTTCGCGTGGATGCGACAGAGTGTGCAGGTTCTCGGTATGACCTTTCGCTTCATGCAGGACAGCAGGCGCTGCTGACGAAACTCGTCGAAACTTGGGCGCACCCAGACCATGTGATCCAAGGTATCGACGAGATTGACGCAGGCGTTTTTGCACCGGCCGGTTACACACGACTCCCACAGGATCAATTTGTTGCACCCGTATGGATTGGCTCGACCGATTTGTCGAGGCAGGCTGATGCAGTACCGCAGATCGAGGCCTCGCGCCAGGTGAATGCGCAACTGGCCATTGGTCCAACTGCGTTGTGGGATACCGGCATCACGCAACCACCGAAGGTACCAATTGAGGTGGTTCCGATTGAGGAACTCTTCGCATCAGATACAGCAAATCGCGTTGAAGTCACCGATGATCCTGGGGGTTGGTATGCGCCGCTCAAGCGGTGTATCGATGTGGTCGGCAGTCTCTCTGCGCTCGTGATCTCGGCACCAATCTTGCTTGTTTGCGCTATTGCCGTTGTGATTGATGATGGATTTCCTATCTTCTTCGGCCATAAGCGCCAAACAAAGGGTGGAGCAACCTTCCGCTGTTGGAAGTTCCGCACGATGCGCCGCAACGCAGAGTCGTTGGTGGCAGAACTGCGGAAACAAAATCTGTGTGATGGGCCGCAGGTCAACATCAAGAATGATCCGCGGGTGACTCGCGTTGGGAAACTCCTGCGGAAGTTACAGCTCGACGAGTTCCCACAGTTTTGGAATGTCTTGGTCGGCGACATGAGCATCGTTGGACCACGGCCAAGTCCCGACAATGAGAACCAATTTTGTCCGGCATGGCGAGAGATTCGACTTTCTGTCCGGCCTGGCATTACTGGCTATTGGCAGGTCATGCGTACCCGCGAGCAAGGTAAAGATTTCCAAGAGTGGATCCAATACGACATTGCTTATGTCAAGCGAATGGGATTGGTTTTTGACCTCTGGATCTGTATTCGTACGTTCATCAATCTTGCAAGAAGAAAGTAACATTGTTCGATCGGCGGAGAGTGTGCCTCCGTGCGGCTCGCGCGAACAGGCTTGCCGCAGTGTTGAACGCCGCGTGAAATGAGAGCGAGTGAATCCGTTGAATCGAAGAGCAAAGCGCAGATTGGTCCTCTCGAGTGCGATCGCTGGATCGTTGGTTGCTCTGGTAGCGACCGGTTACGGCGTCCGCGGTTGGTACCGTGACGCGCAAGTGAAGGAGAGCCGCCGTGTTGGACTTGAGTTGTATGCGGCTGGCCGATTTTCTGAGGCACTGCAGCCACTCTCGCTTGCGACGCGCGATGGAAACGACATCGAGGTGCTCTTAGCGCTTGCAGATGCGCGCAGATCTGTGCCTGCAGCCAAGTTGCGCCACCTTCAGATCGCCAATGGGATGTTTGCCAAGGCAGAGTCACTTGAGCCGACAAATCGCCGCGCGATTGAGGGGCAACTTGCCTGTGTAATCGGGCTTGGGTTTCTTGATCAGATTCCCGAAGTCGCCGCGCGATTGCTTGTGATCGATCCGAAGTCGGTTCGTGCGCGTGAAGCCATCCTTGAGGTGCGTGCTGCCCAAGGACGATGGCCAGAAGTCATTCGGCTTTCTGAAGAACTTCAAGCCCTTGAGCCAGAAGAGATTCGTTGGCGAGCGATCGAAATGCAGGCGTTGGCATCGTCGGGCGCAGACATCGAAGGCCGACTTGCGTTGATTGATCGTTGGTTGGTCGAACGACCAAATGACATTGGATTGCAGTTCTTGCGGGCAGATGTGTTGCGCGCAAGCGGACGGGTCAATGACGCGCGAGAAATCTACGCGTCGGTCGCGCGGGACGGCGTGTCGGATGTTCGGTTACTCACGCCTCTCCTTGAGGGGCTCGAAGGAACTGGGCAGGAGTCGCTTGTCAGCGCAGCACTTGACGCATCGCGCACGCGCATTGCGGACCCAGTTGCTGTGTTCAGTGTCGAAGGTGAGCGGCTTCTGACTGCAGGGCGGTTGCGCGAACTTGAAGAGCGACTCTCGGCACTTGGTGAGACAGATGATGCTGCAGCGCGTCGATTTCGCGCAACAGTCGCATACTTGTCGGGTGACCGTGAGAAGGCTCGCCGAATTTTCGCCGAGGTGTTGCAGCCTGGTCGTGATGGCGAGGGGTTGCGTGAACAGGATTCCTCTGGCGAAGGCGTTGATGCACTGCGCATCGCATTGAGCCAAGATCCGGCGCTTGCGACACGGCGTGCGCGCATCGAGGAGATTCGCACGACGATTCCTAGTGCTCCTCAAGATCCTGTCGCCGCAATTGTGCTTGCAGATCTCTTGATCGAATCTGGAGAGTACGACGAGGCGGCGCGTGTCCTTCTTCTTGCGTTCGATCGAGGTGGTCGTCGACATCAGCCGGTTGGATTGCGATTGGTGCGTTTGCTCGCGGCGTTGGAGCGAGTTCCGGATGCGCTTGCGGTCGCGCGCGACCTTGGTGTTCGGTATCAAAGCGACGCGGCTGTCGCTGCTGCGATTCTTGAGGCGTGGTCTGGCGCGCTTCAAGCCGGATTTACGCCGTCGCGGGTCTTCGGGGCACTTGCGTCCGATTCTCCGGAAGCACTGTTTGAGTATTGGTCGACGATGGGTCGTCCGCGTGAGTTGGGACCGTTGGTTGCAGAGGTCTTTGCGCGGCGTGGCTTGATGGACCGCTCAAACGCGATCGTCCAAGATCTCTTTGAGCGCGCGGAAACGGCAGAGCAAGTGTTGGCGCTCGCTCCTGCAGCCAGTCGAACTGGGGAAGCGCGACTGAAGGAAATGCTGTTGCGTGCTGCTCTCTTACCGAGCCAGCCAAACACTGCACTTCGTCTTGCAGCCCAACTCGATCAATTGGATCGCCGTGAAGACGCGTTGATGCTGTTGCGGAAAACTGTTGAAGGACTCTCAGGCGAAGAAGCGAAGCGTGTTGGTCGTGCGCTTCGACTTCTTGAA
>JASGCF010000293.1 GCA_030054275.1 Limnohabitans sp.
CGCATCGAGCACGGCTTGCGCGAGCGGCGCGCAGCCCTTCGGCGCGCTCGTCGTCGCCGCCGGCGGTTACTGCATCTCCGAGTACTGCACCGTCTTCGATGCGAACGACGTGCCCGACGCGTGCGAGTGCGCGACGAATCCGGCGCTTCCGTCGTGCTGCATGGGTGACCTCTTCAACGACGGCGCGGTGAACGCCGCAGATCTTGCGGTGGTGCTCACGCAGTGGGGCGAGAAGGGCGCGGGCCTCGAGGCTGACCTCGATGGCAACGGCGTTGTCGACGGCACAGATCTCGCGATCGTGTTGTCGAACTGGGGCGCGTGCCAGTGATGTGATCGCGCAGGTTTCCCTGCAGGATTGATCCCGCATTGGGTGCGTACTTCTTGAAGCGCTGTCGACTTTCGAGTTGGCATCGCTACGGTCAACCAACTCGAAAGGTGGTTGATCGTGAAACGCATTCGCGAACACGCATCAAAAATTGCGCCGCAAGAATCGGTTTCATCGCGGCAAAACATCACTCTTCCGTGGGAGTGCACCGCGTGGAGTGGATGGACCGGCGCGATCGGTGGGGCAGCGCATTTCGCAGCGCGATGTGCTGTTGTCCTTGGAATAGGCGTTGTGATGCTCGTGTTGGTGGGGGTCGTCGGACTTCTTGCTGGTGCAGGCAGGTTCAATCACCTTCCACCAACGGGCGCAATTGCCGCGGAAGCAGTTGTTGAAACGAACAGTGCAACATCTGCTGTGGTCGACACGCGGGCAGTCACCACGACAGCACATGTTGCTGCGACGAATGCAGACGCAGACTTTCTCGCACGCTTCGTCGAATGGTTCGTTGCATGTGCGTTGTTGCTCGTCGGTATGAGTCTGCTGTTGCGGGCTCGCGCATGGATGTCGGCTTTTTCAAGCGCGATCGCGCATCCGTTGGCGCCCATACTGAGTGGTCTTTACGCGATGTTGATGGGTCTCGTCATCGTGCTCGCGCACAACATTTGGGTTGGCGATGCGCGCGTCTTGGTCACGATCATCGGATGGGTGAGCCTCGTTTTCGGCGCGTTCTTCCTACTCGTACCCGAGGCATACGGTGCAGTGCTGCGTCGCATTCCGATCACACCGCAATTTGTCGCGCTTCGCGGACTTCTTCGTATCGGACTTGGTGGCGCCATCGCGACCTATTTGTTGACGCAGGGGTAATGCAACACAGGGCGGGTTGTGCACGGACAGCGCCCATTCGGGCGCGGCGTCCGCGCGTACCAGTGCGCGCGGTCGCAACGGCAGGGCGGCGGGACTCGATGCATCGGGCACCCGCCGCCCGCCACGATGCGTGACACAGTCGCGCGCCTCATGTTCTTCGGGAATTTCCAGCATTTCTGCATGGCGAGAAGCGGCTACGCTTTGGGCTCGCAGTGCGCCGCAGGGCGCATACCTCGTTCAAAGCGTACGCCATGACCACACTCGCTACCAGCACCGTCGTTGTTCCGAAGATCGACATGCAGAACCGCCTCTTCGCTGCGCTTTCAGCGATGTTCGGTCAAGAGGTTCCGCTGTATGACCGCTCGCTCTTGGTGAATGCAGCATGCAATCGCACCGTCTGTGCGCTTCTCGCAAAGTTGCATGTGGGCTTTGTGATGTCTGAAGTCGAGCTTGAACGAACAAGTAGCGAGCGTCACGGCGCGATTCGCATTGGTCGACCTGACGAATACCGTTGGATTGGGCGGTTGTTTGCGTGCTTCGCAATGGAGCCGCACAACTTCTACGACATGACGAATGTGGGTGCGAAGAGTCAGCCGATCATCGCAACAGCGTTCCGCTCTGTGATTCGTCCAGAGCATCGCGTCTTTAGTTCGGTATTGATGACCGACTATTTTGACCCAGCGACAAAGACGCGTATCGAGGCGTTGTTGGCGCCACGCGCCGTCTTCAGCGCGCGCGCGAAACAACTTATTGAGCAGAGCGAGCGCAACGGTGGGCTCGCAGCGGCTGATGCAGATGCCCTGATCCAAGAGTGCACGAACAAAATTTTTAAGTGGACTGGCGCTGCGCGTGATGCTGCGCTCTACAAAGAACTTTCTGCGGCAGGGTTCAAAATTGCTGCGGATATCGCGTGTTTCCAATCGCATCATCTCAACCATCTCACGCCGAACACTTTCTGTATGGATCTGTATACGGCGGCTATGAAGTTCTGCCTCGGCGAAGTAGACGCAACATGGTTTGAGGCGCGTGCGCGTGTCGTACTTGCGCGACTTGTGCGCACTGCCGATCGCGATTTCATGAAACTACACTTCAAGCATGCATCGCTTGAAGAGATCGCGTCGTGGCAGCATGGCGCCGTGAGCGAGAGCGAAATCCATGCAGCGGCGGCAGGGCTGACTTCGGAATTCCAGAAGCCTGTGTTTGCACTTTCCGGCCTGAAGCACGCGGGATTTAAGGATTTCACGGAAGGTCCAAGCGAAGATACGCCGGTGTTGCTGCGGCAAGATGCCTACAAGGCACTGACAGAGCCAGTGCGTTTCACCGAGGCCGATGGATCCACCGTCGATGCGACGCATACGGCGCGGTTTGGCGAAATCGAAGAGCGCTTCTACGCATGCACCCCTGCCGGGCGCGCGTTGTACGACGCGTGCTTGGCTGAAGCCGATGCAGCGCGAGAGAAAGACCCGTCGCTTCCCAAGCGCGACATGGCTGCCTACGAAGCGCTTTATGCAAAGCCGTTTGCAGCATTCCCGAAGACACTGCCCGAGTTGATCGCGCATGGCATGGTGTATGCGCGCTATGTGCCTACCGCCGCTGGAATCGCCGCGAAGAACAGCGGGACCGTTGCGACAAGTGACCTCGCAGAGCTCATTCGTCTTGGCTACGCCGATTACGAAGGGCTTCGGTACGAGGACTTCCTACCTGTGAGTGCTGCAGGCATCTTTGCTTCGAATCTGCAGCAGTACGGCACAAAGTCGACTGCAGCGGTCAAGCCAACCTACACGCAAGCGCAACTTGAAGAAATTCTTGGTAAGCGCATTGTTGATTCGAATGTGGTCTACGCAGGACTTGAAGCGGAGTCGAAGTTCGAAACTTGGCGTGCGCTCGGGGTACTCGGGTTGGTTGCTGCGGACGAACGCGCGCGGTGCGAAGCGGCAAGCGCTGCGTACCACGCGATGGATGTTCGCGGTTGATGCGATCATTCGCTCGACCTCGCTGAGGCGGCTCGGTTACATTTCCTCTATGGCCGTTCGTGAAACTCCTGCAGCGCGCATTGATCGCCTTCTTGCCGCTGGTGATCCGCTCGGCGCGCGTGACGCGGCTGAGACGCTGCTCAAGCAAGCACCGAATAGTTTTTTAGGCCGTTTCGGGCGTTGTCGTGCGAATGTGCGCCTCGGAAATTTCATCGAGGCAGAGCGTGATCTTGACGCTGCACTGGCGCTTTCACCGAAAGACGAACACGCGCTGATGATGCGCGCAACACTCGATTCTCGACTCGGTTTGGTGGACCGAGCCATTGAGGTGTATCGCACGATTGCGGCTGGCAAAGGCCCGCACGCCGTTGAAGCGTCCATTGATTTGTTGCAGGCTTTGCATCGCGCTGGCCGGAAGGATGAGTACCTCGAAATCGTCAAGGCTGGCGGCGCATGGACCGCGGACTTGCGCGCACAACTGGTGTTCGCGCGCGCGACCGCGTTTGTAGACCGGACCAAAGGTATTGAAGAGTTGCAAGTTGTTGCCCGTGCGAATGTGCCGTGGCCGCTCAAGCGATGGGCAGCGTTCGAGGCGGTGGGATTACTCGATAAATCTGGGCGATATCGCGAAGCGTTCGACTTCGCTGTGGAGTCACACCGCGCAACGACAGGTCCAGTTTCGCTTGACGAGTGGCTCGTTCCGCTTGATCAGCAACTTGAGTTCCTGTCGCGACCGAACTGGTTCAAGTCGCGCGGCGAACCAGTGGAAGGCTGCGCATTCGTCTGCGCGATGCCTCGCTCAGGTACCACGCTGCTCGAGACAATGCTCGATCGGCATCCTGCGATCGGTGGTATCGGTGAGTTCGATGGTCTTGACATCGTGTGCCGTGATCTCTTCTCACGAATGAATTGGCAGCGCACGCCATCTGCCGTGCCTGCAGATCAGATCGGCCGTCTTCGTAACACCTATCTTGAGGGCGCAAGGCAGATTCGAAAGCCGGGCGCGACGTGGACATTCGATAAG
>JASGCF010000294.1 GCA_030054275.1 Limnohabitans sp.
CGCCGTTCTTCGTCGTGTTCAACGACGGTCGTTCGTCGGTCGAACACAACGACGCGATCGCGTGGGTCGAGTCGAATCTCGTCGAAACGCCGAGCGTTTGCCCGGCCGATCTCGACGCCGACGGAAATGTCGGCGCGGCTGATCTCGCGCTTTTGCTGGCGTCGTGGGCCACGCCAACGGCAGATCTCGATGGCGACGGCGACACGGGTGCCGCGGATCTTTCCATGCTGCTCGCGGCGTGGGGCGCATGCAGTGCACGCTGAGAGTGTGCAGCGACCCACGACTTGCAGCGCTCATTCTCACCTCACACTTCCTCTCTCTCGCAATACACCTGCGGCTGATAACAAGCCGCCACTTTCGAATCGAACTTCCCATGCAATACATCGCACAAAACAGCACCCGCTTCATCACCGCATCCGTTGCTTCCACGCTCTTTGCACTCGCCGCGACAACGGCGTCGAGCGCAGACGAGAAAGCGCCGCACGCGGACATCTTCGTGCAATCGGCCAACGGCGCGCTCTTCACCAGTGGCTGGGATCACACGACGGGCGAAGTCCTCTTCCCCGAACTTCGCGTCTTTGAGGCGGAGTTTGGCATCGACCCGTCGTTCCCCTTCTCGACCGACGAGCCCGGCATCGGCTCGAACCTGGTGGGCACCACGCTCACGATGAACCTGCTTGCAGGCCTTGGCGCGTGGAACGGCGCCGGCTTCAGCAGCACGAGCGCGTATCTGCTCGCGTCCTACGGCGGCCAAGATGCCTTCTCAACGACGGGCGGCTCGTTCTCATTCCTCGTTTCGGAAGGCCTCGACCTGCACCCCGAGTACACGCTGCTTGGTGCAGGAAACAGCGATCCAGCGAACGGCATCTACCTCGCGTCGTTCACCTTCTCGTCGGCCGGGCTCGCAGACAGCGACACGCTGTATGTCGTCTTCAATCTCGGCATGAGCGAGGCGGATCATGAAGAGGCTGTCGCATGGGTCGAGTCGAATCTTGTTCCTGCCCCAAGCGCAATCGCGATGTTCGCGATGATCGGTCTCGGTGGCTTCGCGCGTCGTCGTCGCTCGTGACAAAGCCATCTCACATCGGACCGCCGATGTTCGGATCCTGATCGACATCGTTTTCATCATCCTCAATACCTGGTTCCATCGCACCAACGGCCCCGCCATCCGCGGGGCCGTTTCCATCGATCACCGCTTGTTCCGGATCTTCACGCACACTCGATCCGTCTTTGAACGGACTTGATGCGCAGCCGAGCGCAGCGCCCAACACGGCAGATACGCCGACAAACACGACGACCGAATACAGCGCTGTGGAAGACAGGTTCTGACTCTTCATGGCGACAGTGTAACGATCGCGCGGTGTCACCTTTCAGCCGTCATGTCGCGCGCGAATCGCCTCTGCGTCTGATTGATGCGCCACCAGAATTTCGGCGAGCGTCGGATCAAAGTGCTTGCCCGCTTCTTCGCGGAAAAACACGGTGATTTTCTCGCGCGGCCACGCGTCTTTGTACGCGCGCTTTGAACTCAGCGCGTCAAACACATCGGCAACCGCCACGATGCGCGCGAAGATCGGTATCGACTCGCCAGCGAGTCCGCGCGGATAGCCGCGGCCATCCCAACGCTCGTGATGCGAAAGCGCGACTTCCGCTGCACTCTCATCAAAATCCGTGCGCAATCCTGCGAAAAGTTGCGCGCCGATTTCGGTGTGTCGCTTCATCTCCGCGAATTCTGCGTCGTCGAGTTTGCCAGGTTTCTTGAGAATGGCGTCGGAGATTCCAACCTTGCCAACATCGTGAAGAAGCGCACCAAGACGAAGTGCATCGCGCGCGCGCGTTGAAGCAGCGTCATCGGCAATGCCCTTGGCTCGCAACCAGTGGTCGTACAGCAGCATCGAAAGATCCGCGACACGCGCGACATGTCCCGCCGTCTCGGTCGGGTCGCGCAACTCCGCCATCGCAATCATGCGCAGAATCATCGACCGCACAAGTTGCGCCCGTTCGATGGCAACCGCTGCGAGCGACGCGAAATGCCCGACCAGCCGCTCGTCTTCGTCATCGAATCCGCTGCCATCGTGGGCGTCACCAGAGTGGCCATCGACCAGCACCAAAGCGCCAAGCGCACGATCGCGCGCGCGGACGATGGGAACAACCAGCGCGCTGCGCGCAGGTCCGCCGAGCAACGATTCGATACCGAGCGGCGGCGCACCCTTTCCGGCAAGCGCGCACGCATCCGCACCAAGCCGAATCGTGTCGCCGGAGATCGTGGCTTCACCAGCAACCGTCGTGGCATCGAGCGAAATCGCCTCGCGAATTTGTGCACTCGGTCGCGGAAGCACCGCTTCAGCAACGCGCAAAAGATCTGTACCCGATGCCGACTTTTCCGCAAGAAGTACAACGCCAGCCTGTGACTCGGCCAGCGAGACGGCTTCACGCAGGATGCGCGCCAACAGAATGTCCAAGTCCTGCACACGCGCGAGTTCGGCAGAAAGTCGCGCGATGCGATCAAGGCGCTCGCGCTGCGTATCGACATCGACCACCAACTCGCGGTTGCTCTTCGCAAGTCGTGCATTGGCCTCGTCGAGCAGCGCGTTCTGACGCGCGAGATCACGCTCCGCACGCTCAAGTGCGCGGAAAGCCTGCGCCCGCTCGCGTTGCGCACGCGCGACATCTGCGTGATGCTGAACACGCGCCACAAACTCTTGCGGCGGCGGCAATTTCACCATGTAATCGTCGGCTCCGCGCGCGAACGCGTCCGCCTTCGTCGCTGCGTTTTCTTCGGCAGAGAGCACAATCACGGAGGTCTCCGCAAGTTCTGTCTCCCATCGATAGCGCTCGACCAATTCAAGCCCGTCACCGTCGGGCAGATGAATGTCTTGCAGAATCACTGCGGGCTTCAGAGCCTTCGCGCGGGCAAGTGCCTCCGACGCTTTCATACACGACTCGAGTTTTGCGTCGGGTAGCACGGCGAGAAGACGGCGAACACCCTCGACGATGATCGGTTGATCGTCGACGACAAGTACGGTGAAAGGACGACTGACGGTGTGCGGCACGCTCACCCTTGCAGGGTATCGGTTTCAGCGGGGGCGTCAGGTCGAAGCTGCGGTTCTCGCGGCTCATGAGGCTCGCGTTGTTTCGGCTTCCAGCCTTCCGCAAGGCGCCAGCAGCGATGAATTTTTCGATTGCGGAAATCTTCGGGTACCGAACGATGGCTGATTTCATGCGCACCGAAGTTCGGCGGCACCAACGCCATATCGAACTCGAAACTGCGGGAATTCGTCGAGAAAAAGACCTCGCCACTCGGCGCGACGAATCTCGCGATCCAACGCAAAAGGTCGGGATAGTCGCGGTCAATCGCAAAGGAATCTGCCTTCATGCGCTTCGAATTCGAAAATGTCGGCGGATCGCAGACGACGATGTCATAGGCCTCGCCTGCCGCTGGCCCCGCTTCCAACCACTGCAAGCAATCGGTGTGCACGACTTCGTGATCCGCATTCGGCGCAAAATCATTCAGAGCGAGATTGCGCACATACCAGTCGAGATATGTCTTCGACATATCGACGGTCTTCGTGCGCACTGCGCCACCAGCGCGCGCATGCACGCTGAAGGCACCGGTGTAACTGAAGAGGTTCAACACGCGCTTTCCAGCCGCGCGCTGTTGCACCGAAAGTCGCGTCGGCCGGTGATCGAGAAAGAGCCCGACATCGAGATAGTCGGAGAGATTGACTTCGAAGCGCAGTCCATGCTCACGCACAACCTTGATCGCGCCGCGCGAATCAAACCGCTCGTACTGGTCGCGCCCACCCTCCTCCGCACGCTGACGACCGCGGTACTTGATGTGAAGCCGCTCGCGTGGAATGTTGAGCCCCGCGAGAATCTCCGCCTCGGCATCGACGCGATAGTCACGCTCCTTGTCGAGCGTGTCGTCTTTGGTTCGATGGAAGAACCACGCGACAGCGTCGCCGGTTGACGGGCCGCCCGCCTCGCCCCAACCTTCGTCGCCGTACCAATCGACGATCATTGGGAACTCGGGAATGTCCTTCTCGTAGAGTCGAAAGCAGGCAATCCACTGCTTGCGCGCCCATTTGGCAACATGGCGCATGCGGTTGTCGAGTCGTTCGCCGAGCATTTCGTCAGGGTAGCGGAG
>JASGCF010000295.1 GCA_030054275.1 Limnohabitans sp.
GCCGCGGCAATCGAATGTGATTCTCTGTCACGCGATCGATCGCGCGACGGGTGCGATTGTTTGGTCGCGCGAATTACGAGCGGACCACGGCCGTACCAGCCCTCAGATGTACGCCTTTAGCGACTCGACTTCTTGGTCGCCGATCGCGAGCCACGCGCGCGTGTGGTTCTTCAACTCGTCGGGCTCGATGGTGTGCTTCACGCGCGATGGCGAAGAAGTTTGGCGCCGCGCGTTCCGCACGCAACCCGAGGCGTACCCGTTCAATCGCCAGTGCGAGCCGATCGCGGTCGGTGAATTTCTCGTGACCATCGAGCCGATCGCGAAGAGTGACGCGCGCTACGACGCCGAGCGTGACGACTGGAACTACCTGCACGCAGTCGATCGCGCGACCGGAAAAGTCGCGTGGATCTCCGAGGATCCGTGCACTTTCTACTGCACGCCAGTGCTCGGTCCGCGCGGGATCCTCATCGGTCGTGGTGGGCCGCACGATGTGCCTGAACGACCTGTCGGGTTGTCGATGATTGATCCTGCGAATGGCAAGCGCGTGTGGGCGTTCGAGCCGACGGGTGATCTCCGTGATGACGGCGGCTGGGAAGCGCTCTACGCGCTGCATTCGGACGCGCAGTACGCATACTGGTTTCGCAACGGCCGCGAGCAATCGCATGTCGTACTCGACGCGTCGACCGGCGCGCTCGTGCGCGAGCAGCCGCTCGGTGAACTCGCCGATGTACTGCGATTCGACCCTGTGACGCTCGTTCCAACGAAGCTCGTCAACGCTGACATTCGCCGCTTGCCCGACCCTGTGCATCCGCTCGCGCCCGGCGAATCGCTTCATGTCCACCCGCAGTGGCACACGAACATCGTGGCGGGGGGCTACCACTGGTTCCTCTGCACGACGAACAACCGCCGCAACGGCCTCGCGCCGCCAGGGCATAGCGGGCCCGCATATTCGCTCGGCCGCGTGCATATTGAGACGGGGAAAGTCGAGTTCCTCGAGCTTCCCGTCGGTGTCGACGCGGCGGGCGAACCGAAGTACGGCGCGCCTTTGCGCACGAAGACCGTTGACGCGCGCGGTGTCGACATCGCCGACGAAGATCGCTCGCGCACCGACGGTTGGGAGATCGACGCGTTCTTCCCGACGCCCGTCGTGCTCGGCAGGCATCTCTACATCACGACGATGCTCGGCACGGTGTATGTCGTCAATATCGCGGCCACGCACCTCGACCAGCGCGCGCTGGTCGCCGTCAACGATCTCGGTCCACTCGGCGACTGCTGGACGCTGTCGGGCCCGTCGGCCGCGGGTGGGGTGCTGTACCACCGCAACGCGCGCGAACTTGTGGCGATTCGGCCCGCGAAGTAGCGTGCCTACATGACGCTTGAAGCGAAGACGCTCGCCCCGATCGCGGCTTCTGAACGCCTTCGCGGCGTCGATATCGCGCGCGGCCTCGCGCTCCTCGGCATTCTCTTGGTGAATGTGCGGTTCTTCTTCGCGCCGCTTGCGTTTGCCGTCGATCCGACGATCGAACTTCCCGGCATCACGCCGTCGCACGCCGATCTCATTGCGTGGAGTTTTGTCGAGATCTTCTGCTCGTTCAAGTTCATCTCGCTCTTCTCGATGTTGTTTGGGTTTGGGCTCGCGATGCAGGCCGCGCGTGCGAGCGACGCAGGGCAATCGCGGTGGAGTGCAGGTCTGCGTCGTCTGACAGTGCTGCTTGGAATTGGCCTCTTGCACGGCATTTTCGTGTGGTACGGCGACATTCTCACGCTCTACGCACTGCTTGGAGTCGTCGTACTTGCCTGCGCGCGACTGTCGCCGCGCGTGGTCTTGATCGCAGCCGTTGTGGTCGGTGGCATCTCGCTGCTCCTGTCGACGGGCGCGGCGGTGATGCAATGGGTCATCGCGTCATTCCCCGAGCCGTTTGATCCGCCCGAACTCACGGCGGAACTTGCAGAAGTACACGCCGCACACGCCGCCAAAGTCTTCAGCGACGCAGGCCCGCGCGGGTGGCAAGCGATGGTCGATGCGAACTTGAACATTCGCTCCGACGCATGGATGGCCGGCGAAATCGCAGCGATGCGCGACGGGCCGTTTGTCGATGCGCTTCTTTTCCGCGCCGCGAACTTTGCGATGTCTTATCTCGCAGCACTCTTCGGCTACGGTTGGCACGCGCTCTCGATGATGTTGCTTGGTGTCTATGCGTTGAAGTCTGGGCTGTTCAGTGCGCATTCTGACGCATCGCGTCGGCGACGACGCATCGCGGGCATCGGGCTCGCCGTCGGATTCCCCTTCGCGATCATCGCACCCGCTGCGTTCTGGATCGGCGGATTCGAAAGCGCCTTGGCGCCCGCCATCCACACGATCGCGCTTGAGATTGGTGCGCTCATCCTCCCGATCGCGTACGCCTGCGCCATCGTCGAATGGGGGCCGCGGCTCCCGAGCCTCCTCACAACGCCACTCGAACGCACCGGCCGCATGTCGCTGACGGTCTATCTCGGCGAGTCGCTCGTCTGCACGGCGCTTGCATCGTGGTGGGGGTTCGCGTGGTTTGGGACGATGTGGGACGCGGAGTTCACGCTCATCGCGCCCATCGTGTGGACGGCGCTCGTTGTCTTTGCAACGCTCTGGCTCGGGCGCTTTCGTATCGGCCCATTGGAATGGCTCTGGCGGCTCGCGACCTACGCGCGAAAACCGGCCTGAAGCATTTCCCACGCGAACAGCCCCATACGCGTCGAAAGGGCCGCGCTCGCGTTAGCATGAGCGCCCCGATGCACGCTCCAAATTTCCGTCTCGATGGCAAGGTCGCGCTCGTCACTGGCTCTTCGAAGGGCCTCGGCAAAGCGATGGCGTTTGCCTTGGGCGCGGCGGGCGCGAAAGTCGCCTTCAACTATGCGAATGGCAAGGACTGGGCCGAGGCGACCTTCGCGGAATACAAAGCCGCGGGTTTCGCGGGCGGGCTCTACCGCGCGAGCGTGATCGACCCAGCCGAAGTGAAGTCGCTCTGCGCGCAGATCACGGCCGAACTCGGCCCGATCGACATCCTCATTCCAAACGCGACGCCCGCGCAGCCGTTGAAGCCGATCGAGCAGTACGACTGGGCGTTCTACCAATCGATGCTCGACTTCTTCGTGAAGAGCCCGTATCTCCTCACGCTTGAAGTGCTTCCTCACATGAAGAAGCAGAAGTGGGGCCGCATCATCAACATCACGAGCGAGGTCTTCAATCGCGGTGTCGCGCCGTTTAGCGCGTATGTCGCGGCCAAAGGCGCGCAAGTCGGTTGGTCGCGCTCGATGGCGAATGAACTCGCGCCCTTCAACATCACCGTCAACATGATCGCGCCGGGTTGGATTCCGGTTGAGCGTCACGCGAACGACCCCGAGCATGAGAAGGAAGGCTATCGCCGACTCATTCCGATGGGCCGTTGGGGCGTACCGAAAGATCTCGCAGGAACCGTCGTCTACCTCGCAAGTGAGGCGTCGGATTTCGTCACAGGGCAAGACATCCATGTCAATGGCGGCATGACGGTCGGTTGACCGCGCCGCGCCGAAACTGAGGAGACACCATGAAGAAGTTCATCTCGATCGTCGCGCTCGCATCGCTCTCGCTCGGACTCGCCGCCGCAGCGCCGACGAGCCTCGGTCTGGCCGACCTCGTTGCTGCACAGAAGGAACGCATCGCGGCCTACAAGTCGGCGCCGAAGAAGCGCTCGCATGTTGCGTTCGTCTCGAACGGTGTCGCCGACTTCTGGACGATCGCAAAGGCAGGCGCCATTGCAGCGGGTAAGGCGAAGGACATCGATTGCGATGTGACCGTCGAGTTCCCAGGCGGCGGCCTCGGCGACCAAAAGCGCATGCTCGAAGACCTCGTCATCAAGGGTATCGACGGCATTTCCGTCAGCCCGATCGACCCGACGAACCAAGCCGAGGTGATGAACCTTGTCGCCGAGAAGAGCTTGCTCATCACGAACGACTCCGACGCGCCGAATGCGCCGCGCCTCTGCTACATCGGCATGGACAACTACGACGCAGGCCTCATGTGCGGCAAGCTCGCACGCGACGGTTGCAAGGGCGGCAAGGTCGCGATCTTCATCGGTCGCCTCGAACAAGACAACGCGAA
>JASGCF010000296.1 GCA_030054275.1 Limnohabitans sp.
CTCAACAAGTGTGAAGCCGCGACGACGGAACTTGCGAGGTTTCATCGCTCGGATTCCTCCGAGATTCCCGATGCATTGCTCCTTCCGGCCGCCCCAGTGAGTACTGTTGGATTGAAGGGTGCAGGTCGCTCAAGCGTCGTGAGAACACGACCATGCTCATCCAAAACTTCAGCGATCAACCGCATGATGGACGCTTGTGACGCACTGCCTGAGATGCGATCGTCACCAGTGCGGAACGACGCATTGGCGCGCTCCACGCGGATCGAAAGTGTGCAACCCGCAAGCGATTCCCCACCATTTTCTGGCGTGAACACTTGGCGCATCGACGCAGTGACGCCTGCGCGCCCCGTTTGGCGCACTTCATCTGCGACCATGGTCAGGGCGCGTTCGGCCTCTACGGATGCCAACGCTTGTCTGCGCGCCTCGCGGGCAACGAGATCGGTCGACGCAAGGAGTTCAAGTGCGGCGATCGCTGCCACAGACAAAATCGCGGCAGCAACGAGGACTTCAACGAGCGTCAATCCGACATGTCGCGCGCGACGAAATCGCGCACCGCGCTGCCGCGAGCAATGGTCACATGCGTCGAGTGAGACGGATTCGCTGCGCGTCAAAGACCTTCTCCGGTCTATCGGTCGACCACCCGCGTGTGTGGCAGCGCTCGAAACCAACAACAACGGAAGATTGGGGAATCCGCCGTTCAGCGTGTGTGGATTGTGCGGGTTGTGCCGATGCCGCGGGGATTCGGGCTGCTTGCGAGAAGTGCCAGAAGGGGAGAGGATGCCACGCTCGGCATGCCGCGCATTCTTCTTCGCCACATCATCGCTGAACTCCTTCGTGTGCAATTGCTCACGGCGAGTGTGCTTGTGGCAGTCATTGCGTTCGGCGCGGCGATTCGTCCCATCATGCAGAACTTGTTGGGCGCGCAGGAAGTGCTGCAGTATGTGATGTTGGCGAGCGTGCCAATGCTGCAATACGCACTTCCGTTTGCTGGAGCGTTTGCGGGAACGATCGTGTACGCCCGCCTTGCCGCAGACAACGAAGTACTCGCGATGAGTGCTGCGGGACTTTCCTATCGAAAGATCTTGGCGCCAGCGCTTGCGCTTGGTGTCGCCCTCTTTCTCATCATGGCTGTCTTGGTTGATCTTGGCGTTCCGCGATTCTGGTTGTCGATGCGCAACCTCATCACGCGTGATGTCACGAAGTTGTTTGTCAGCGCTGTGGAACGAGGTGAAGCGTTCAATGTTGGCGGAACGCAGCTGTACGCCGACGAAGCGATGGTCGTTTCGCGCGAGGAACTTGAGAAGGCAGCACGCGCCGCCGGAATCACCGATCTGTCGACCGTTCCAGTCACGCGACTCGGACTAGCAGGCGTTGCAGCCGTTGAAGTTGGTCCAGATGGGCTGACTGCAACCGAATTCACCGCAGAGCGAGCGACCGTCGATGTGTATCGCGCCAACGACAGCGCCTACCTCAAGTTGATTTTCCGAAACGCCACAGCATTCCGCGAAGGTGAGGATGCGTTGGTGTATGTGCCGCAAGCCGAGCCAGAAGCGATCGATCTCGGTCGCGGCGTGCGCATCGAGCCCAAGGATCTTGATTCGCGCGGATTACTTGCGTTGTGGGCAGATCCGTTGCGTCACCATCGTGTCGCAGACGCGCGCACTCGCACGATCGACACTCTCGAATCGCGTGATGCGTGGGCTTGTATGGAGCGCGCTGCCAGTGCAGGCGATGCGTTACGACTTTCGGATGGCGGCGGTCGACGCAGCTACGAGGTGCGCGGCGCGCGTTTCGAACGCGGTGGTACGGGCGAAGTGAAACTTGTGCCACGAACAGGAAATACCTTTGAACTCCTTGAGTTTGAACGCGGCGTGATCACCAAACGCGCGCGTGTTGCTGAGGCGAACTTCGACGAAGAGCCACGACCGAAGGGCGTTGCGCTTCGCTTCGAGTTACGCACCCGCAACGCATCGGTTGAAGATGTGCGTGGGTTGGGAGCAACGCGATGGCCGCCGCGCATCGTCGGATTGCTGCCTGATTCCTGTACGAAAGTCGACCGAACTGGGCAAGCAATCGACGCGCTCACCAGTGATGCAAGCGAAGGCGTGCGCGATATCGGCCCGATCGCAGGCGTCGTGCAAGACGCGGCGCGAGAACAGGCGAATGAACTCGTTGCCGCAGAGCGTCGTGTGCGCGCCGACATCGTTGCGCGCGCGGTGCAACGCATCAATCAGTCGCTCGCTGCTCCATTGATGCTTCTCCTTGGCGCTGTGCTTGCGGTTCGATTGCGCGGGGCGAATCCGTTACAGGTATATCTCCTCGCGTTCCTTCCATCGATTGCGAATGTGCTCTTGATCTCTGGCGGCGAGCAGATGCTGAAAGACAGCACAACGCTCGTTGGCGGTTTGGTTGCGAGTTCTGGAAACATCGGTATCGCAACAACCATCCTTCTCTCGTACCGAAAGATAGCGAGGAACTAATGCTGCTCGATCGATGGGTCGCCATGCGTTTCTTCGCGAATTTCATGCTGCTCTTTGCAGTCATGTTTCTCTTTGCGATCTCGATCGACACCATCTTGGAACTGGATAGTTACATCGCTGCGTGCAAGGCTGCGATTGCCGACGAGCGATATGCATCACTTTGGACTGCGATTCCAGCTGCAGTGATCGATTACAACCTGCCGCGTGTCTTTCAGTTCTACGCGTATTTGCTTGGACTTTGCAGTGTTGCCGCGGCAGGTTTCACGCTGGCGCAAATGGTTCGGACGCGTGAACTTGTGGCCATGCTCGCCGCTGGAATCAGTTTGTGGCGCGTTGGCTTGGCAATGCTCGTTGTTGCAGTGGTGCTGAATCTCGTGCAACTTGTGAATGGGGAGTTGTTGCTTCCGCGACTCGCTCCACTTTTGGTGCGCGAAAAATCTGCGATCTTGCAGCCGGCTGCAGAGCGATTCGAGGTCAATCTCATTCGCGACAGCGCTGATCGCTTGGTGCTTGCGCGGTCGTTTGATCCGGCAACGGAACGCGCTTTTGGCCTTTTGGTACTTGAACGCGATGCGAAGGGCGCTGCAACGCGACGCGTCGAAGCGCGCGAAGCAACCTGGAACGCAGAGCGTGGCGGTTGGGATTTGGTCGACGGTATTGCGGCTGGTCGAAGCGCTCCTGGCAGCGGTGATGCGCGCGAAGTGCGCATCGATCGTCGCGAGCCCATCGCATTCATCGAAACCGATGTTGCACCGAAAGCCATTCTTTCGCGGCGATTTCGGGGATTTGCGCAATTGCTCTCGACCAAGGAGATCGACACACTCGCATCCGAAGGTGGTATCGATCGCGCAGACGCAACGCGACTTGTGGGTCAACGGTTCGCTGGTGCGATGGTCAATCTCTTGATGCTTGTGATTTGTTTGCCGTTCTTCCTCGTGCGCGAGCCAAAGAAACTGCTGCAGGCGAGTGTGTTCTGTGCAGCGGTCGCTGTGCCCGGACTTCTTGGCAGCCTCTTCTTGATGGCCGTTTCGCTCCCCGGAATTCCTGCTGCGCTTGGAGTCTTCTTGCCTGTGGCGCTTCTTCTTCCTGCAGCCGCGTGGAGGACAGGCGCGCTGCGGACATAACACATGATTGGCGACGATTAGCGTGCAGGCGGATCAAACGCGCGGTCGAAAATCGTGACACCTTCGAGCGATGCGAGTTCGCGCGCAAGCGCATCCATCAACAAGCGTTCACGCGCCAAGCGAACTGCTTCCTCGCAGCGTGCGCGCGCTGCGTCGATCGTGACGGCGTCCTGCGGAATCTCGCGCAGGACTTTCACGACATAGAAGCGCGGCCCATCCAAAATTGGTGGCGAAACTGAACCAATGGATGTGGCATACATGGCAGCGCGCAGCGGCTCTGGATAACTCGGATCACGGCGAGCGATGGGAGGAAGGAGCCCGCCGCGAGCTGCGCCATCGTCGAGTGAGCGCTCGACAGCCAACTCGCTGAAGTCGCGGCCAGCCTGTACTTCGCGCGCAAATGCTTCGGCCTCGGCGAGCGAACCTAAAACAGCCAAGCGCGCCACACGCTTCGGCCCATGCAGCATG
>JASGCF010000297.1 GCA_030054275.1 Limnohabitans sp.
GGGAAATTCGGACGGGTGAGACTCGCGTTCGGGAAAACGCTGGCGACAAGTCATGAGTCGGGGCGCAAAATCAGAGTTCGCCTCTGTGGACCAAGATGCCGACGCAGCGCACTTGCGGCGCAACGATGTTGGACCGCTTCAAGTCCCGCTGCCTGAAGTTCCGCTGCCTGAAGTTCACGAGTGCTTGCGTGCGTCATCGCGAGATCCGCTTGCAGCAAGGCTAGCCCATGGACTCAAGCGTGCCGGCATCGCAGTCGGTTCGCCCGCGCTTGTTCTTGTGAGTGGTGGCGCAGATTCCATGGCGCTTCTCACACTCACCGCAGCATTGTGGCAGCGAGTCGATGGAGGTTTGGCGCAACTCCGCGTCGTGACCTTTGATCATGGGCTTCGCCTTGAATCCGCAGCGGAAGCCGCGCTTGTTGTTCGGGTTGCCACGCATTTTGGCGTCGCAGAAGTACTGCGCGAACGATTGCATGTCTCAAGCCATGGAAACATCTTGGCGAACGCACGCGAGGCGCGTCTTGCATGCGTCAAGTCGCTTGGGCGTGACCGCGGCATCGGCGTGGCGTTGCTCGGACACCATGCAGACGATCGCGCCGAATCGATGCTGCTTGCCCTTCGTCGCGGAGCGTCGCTTGAAGCGGTTGCCGCGCTCGTTCCGCGCAGGGAACTTGCCGAACGAGGGATCACGCTGGTTCGGCCACTCCTAGAGGTTCGCAAAGCTGCATTGCGCGATTTTCTCGTGCGTCGAGCGCTCCCGTGGTGCGAAGATCCTTCCAATCACCTGCGATCTCGCGGCGCAATGCGTCGCGAAGGTCTTGGTCCGGAGTTTCTGAATGAGGCAGCGGCGTCGATTGGTGCGTTCTGCGATGAAGCACAGGAAGTGCTCTCGTTCCGCGACATGATTGCTGCACAGATCCTCGCACGAAGTCAGAATGGGATCGTGCCACGAGAAGCACTGGATGAAGCACATCCGGCTGTGCGGCGAGCGGTCCTCCTTGCGATCGTTCGTGCTGGCGGAGTGTCGATGGCGCGTGCGATGATCGAGGCTGCACTTCTCCACATCGAGGCGCAAGATCGATCGCCGCACCACTATCCGTGTGACGATGGTGCCACCCTTGTGATTGATCGATGTGGTGCATGGCTCACTGGGCGCTAAGACAATCGCCTCCAAAGCGATCGGCCACGCAAGTCACGATACCTCGCTCAATTTTCAGCACCATCGGCGCGGCAACAATCCAGTTTGGACCAGTCGGAAGCGCAAGTCGCTCGCAACCCATACATGCGATATCGCCATGTTCTTCGCCCGTATCGACTTTCTCGACGCCATCGCCAGTCGGTACTTCGACAGCAACAACAAGTTCCGGTCGGGGAATTGCGAAGAACTGCTCAAACAACGAGTGGCACGCGCTGCAATCTGGGAGATAGAGCACAACATACGCAGTCTCATCACCAATGATCCCGCGAAGCGCAGGGAGCGAACTACCGACTGGCGTATCTTCCAGCCTGCGTCCCTGAAATGGTTGCATATCAAGATCGATCGAGACAACACGGGTTCCGCCGTGATCGTGACTTGCGGTATCGCTCTTCGATCGCAATGACTGCGCGACAACATGTCCAGTCGTGGTCGCAATGGTGATCGTTGCCAGTGCGGTCCATGCGGGCGAGAGTCCCTTGCGCGCCCGAGGCGCGGCTGGGCGTACATTTCGAGCCGTGACAATCAGCGCGCTGGCCGCGAGAAGCGCGAGAAGTGGTGAAGCAATGCCGCCACTTGTCAGCGCCCGTGACACACATGCGAGCGACACAAACGCGATGGCGCCTGCAAACGCGATCGTCAAGATGCGATTGCCAACGAAGAACAGTGTCACCGCTGCTGCGAATTCAATTGCAGCAAGCAACTGTGTGGAGACAACAGGGCTGTATCCAAAGAGCCACGCCAAGATTTCACAGAGCGGAACCGGCGACCATGTGGGTCCACTTTGGAGATGCAGCGTGCCAAGTACGCAGAGAAACAGACCACACGCGGTTGCGGGCACTCGGGGGTGGAGTGAAAGAGCGAGGGATGAGCGGGCGGTGTTCATGCGTGGGTTCACTCAATCGTGCGCCGGAGCCAGCGTGCATCACTCACTTGAACTGTAAGCACGCTTCGAGGGCTGCCATATCGTCGACATTGTCTACGACACACTCCACCACGCCGTCCTTGATGGCGAGAACAATCGGGGTACCGATCACATAACTCGGTCCCTTGATCATCGAAATTTTTGCGCATTCATCACATGGATTTCCCAGGATGTTGTTTGGATCCGCGTCAGGAATGGCAACGGTAAGCGTCGGCCATTTCAGTTTGCCCCCAAAATGCGTGGAGAGCAATTCGAAGCAGTGATCGCAATCCTCGCGGAAGAAAACCACAATCCAGCGACCCGAGAGGAAGTTTGCTGGAAGTTTATTTTCGATGAGTCGCGCAAATGGTTGTTCTGAGAGTGGCTTTCCTAAAGCCTTCTCAAACTCTGCAACATAGAAAGGTGCGAGTTTTTCAGGTGGACCGGGCCATGTTGCTGCGGGCTTCACTGGTTCGATTGCCGCCGCTGCGTTGCGCGCAGACTCAGAATTCGGGAAGACTGCATTGAACTCTTCAGCAATCGAGCGGTCTGTACATACGCCAGTGACAATGCCGTCCTTCATGCGCACGATGACGGGCGTTCGGAAAACATACTCCGGACTTTTGCCCTTGTCGGTCTCGCCCGCCTTGACGCGGTAGAGCGTGCGTTGCTCGCAATCGACACAGGGCATGGCGAGCGGAGTGCCGCGACTGTCTGGCACAGTCACTTTCATCACGCGTTCCGGTCGCTTTTCGTTGAAATACGCGCGGTACATCGATTGACAGTCTTCGCAATCGGAGCGGGAGAACACAACGAGCCACTCGCCCTTCTCGAAATCACTGGGCATGGGACCTTCGATGGCGCGAGGAAGTTTCTGCTCTCGCAGTGGTTTCCCAACCCACTCCTTCCACTTTGGAAAGTAGATCTTGTCGTACTTCGTTGGCGGGCCGGGCCACGCGCTCGCTATCGCGGGGTCGGGGTTTCCTCCGTTCGTCGCGGCAGGAGGCGTCGCCCTCGTAGGTGTTTCGACTGCAGGTGTTGGCGTCGATTGATTTCCGATGTCGGTTGATGCAACTTGAGATGCGTTCTCAGGTTCTGGCGCGAGAATTTCCGGCTCTGGAACAGCGAAAATGGCGACGGCGCCGATAGCGAGTGCTGCAGCGGCTGGCAGTGCCGATCCCGTACGCGACTTCGGAACGAGGAAGAACGCGGACATCATGAGCACGAAATCGATCGTGAACATGACGCTCGCCGGAAGTCCATCCTCGCCAAAGCAGCCACATCCGCCGGTGAGTGCCTTCACCATTCCGTCCTTGGCTGCGGTTTGCCCCATCGCGACGAGCAGAATCACGCAGAAGAGTGCAAGCGTCGTGACCGCTGCCAATCGAGCGAATCGCGTCGACAGCAGGATGGTGAGTGCGAGGAAGATTTCCGCACCGATGACGCTACGAAGCGTCCAAGTAAGCAATGCGGTCTGATCGATGGTGGTCGAGGAGCCGATCCACTCGACCACTTGTCGGATTGGAAGAGGCAAAAGCAGTGGGTTGAAATCCATCGCTTTCACGATCGCGCCGTACCCAATCCAGCCAGCCGTGCCTCCGTGGAGAAGCGCCAAGCCAACCAGCGTGCGTGGTGTCCGTTGGGGGGATCCGGCTGTCGCTGCTTTCGAAGTCGGACGCTGTGGGGAGGAGGTCGATTTGCCCATAGAAGTGCTCGGTTGATCGGCGATTCGGGTCGCGATTCTACGGAACTCGCGGTACTTGGTTGAGTGTTCCGACACTCTGCGAACGAGAATGGTTGTGCGCATCCGAATCACTTGGCAGATCGAAGCGGCGTTATGCCCCCAGGTGCGAAGACAAGTGCGAAGACAAGTGCGAAATCAGACGCGAAGTCAGGTGCAAAGCCGCGCGCTACCAAAAGTGAATCTGTGGGTGGTGTACGACAGTTGCAGGCGCCGGCCG
>JASGCF010000024.1:0-14744 GCA_030054275.1 Limnohabitans sp.
CGGTAACGACGCTTGTGGCCACCACCGCGACCGAGGATCGTGATCTTGCCCTGCACATTGCGACCGGAGCCGCGCACGAGCGGAGCGAGAAGACTCTTCTCAGGAGACTTCTTCGTCACTTCCGAGTGCAAGTTCACCGACGCGTTTCGGCGTCCGTTGGTGACTTTCTTGTAGACACGAATTGCCATTGTGTTTCCTCTTGCCTACGGCTCAGAAGAGCTCGATCTTGTCTTCAGGGTGAATCTTCACGACGGCGCGCTTCCAGGTCTTCCCTGCAACGAAGCCGTATGCGTACGCGCGATTGCGGAGACGACGGGTTTGCGTGGCAACTCCGAGCACGCGCACCTTGTAGAGGCTTTCAACAGCCTTCTTGATGTCAGTCTTGGTCGCGAGCTTCGAAACCTCAAAGGCGAAACGATTCTGGTGGCCGGAGCCCCATGTTGCCTTCTCAGTCACGATCGGACGAACGATCACATGGATGGGGTCCATTTACGCGACCTCCTTCTTGGCTGCAGTCTTCTTGCTCGACGATTTCGTGCCCGACGATTTCGTGCCCGACGATTTCGTGCCCGACGATTTCTTCGCTGGCTTGTCGCTCGAATTCGCGGCAGACTTCGGCGCGGCGCTCACACCTGCGTCGTCCGCAGCGAAGCACGACTCATCGAGGAATGAAACAAGCGCTGCCTTATCCACCACCAAGAAGCGGTGATTCAGCAGCGCGAATGCGTTGAGTTGATCGATACGGCACACATCAACGCCATCGAGGTTGCGCGCCGAGAGAATCGCATTGCGATTCGTCTTGTCGGTCGCAACAAGGCAGGTACGGTCGATGCCAACCGATGACATGAGCTTCGCAAACTCTGCAGTCTTCGGAGCCTTGAAATCAAGCGACGCGAAGCACTTCACTTCGTTGTCGATCAACTTCGCAAGCAACGCATTGCGGTTTGCCAAGCGGCGCATCTTCTTCGGGAGTTCGGTGCGGAAGTCCTCGCGGTCGCGAGTCTTCTTGAAGGTCACACCGCCACCCTTCCGGATTGGCGTACGCGCAGCACCAGCACGCGCGTTACCGGTGCCCTTCTGCTTGTACAACTTGCGAGTGGAGCCTTCGATGTCACCGCGGCTCTTGGTCCGGGCAGAGCCCTGACGCTGGTTGCCGTGCGTAATGACATACGCCTGCTTCAGAAGCGCGTAGCGGACTTCGCCGCCAAGCGTCTGTGCGTCGATCTTCAGGGCGTCGACTTTCTTGCCATTGGAATCGTAGATCGGGAGTTCGATCATGGTTTCGCCTCACTGCGGGTCGCTGCCCGCTTCGTTCGCCTCATCCTCCGCGTGCCTGTTGTTGGTGGCACGGGGTAGGAATTGACTCGGTGAATTGCTCGCGGATGCGAGCACTTTGCCTTGTGTTGCTTGCTGGTTCCCTGTTGATTTGCAGTGCGTTTTACAGCGTTTTTGCTGCAAACTTCCTGCAGGGCCTTGCAAGCGTTCGAGTGACTGCGTCGTTTGCCGACACTCGAACTTCAGTCGTTCAATTTGAAATTTCGTTTCGGAACATCACTCAGACTTCTGCTTCACCCACCACGGTGCGCGATGCAGGGTCGGAGATCGTACAACAAATCAATCACTTCACCATCACTTCTTCGCGAGCTTCTTCGACTTTCGCTTGAAAAGACGAGTCGCTGCACGAATGAACAGATAACCATCGTTGGCGCCTGGGACTGGACCCTTCACGAGGAGGAGGCCCTTCTCGGCGTCAATCTTCACGACATCGAGGCTTCGCACCGTTACGCGCTCGTCGCCCAAGTGGCCAGCCATGCGCTTGCCCTTCTTGATCTTGGCGCCGTGACCACGGTCGGTACCGTGTGAACCGATCGAACCGGGGGTGCGGTGCTTGCGCTCGGTACCGTGCGTCGCGCTCATACCCTTGAAGTTATGGCGCTTCATAACGCCCGCGAAACCCTTACCCTTGCTCGTTCCAACGACATCCACATACGCGGTGCCGTCGAGACAAGACACATCAAGCACTTGGCCAAGTTGGAAGGCGTTTGCAGCAGCATCGTCCGCAACCCGCATTTCGCGGTGCCAACGCTTCGGTGCACTACCAGCCTTGGCGTCGTGTCCGATCATCGGGATCGATGAGTTGCGCGCCTTGATGTCGTCGAATGCGATCTGCACAGCCGAGTAGCCGTGGCGATCGGAGGTCTTGACCTGCGTCACAACGCAGGGACCTGCTTCGATCACAGTCACAGGAATATTCTTGCCGTCTTCGAGGAAGTAGCGGGTCATACCGATCTTGCGACCGAGGATGCCGATGGTGCAGGGCTTGTTGCTCATGTGACTTGCCTTCTCGTTCTCTTGCTGTGCGGCGCGCATGAGTTGCATGCACGCAGCGGGTTTTCGTCAGCGGTTCGGCGCGCTGTCGTGACGACATGCACATGAACTTGACGCTCTCGGGGAAACCGCACGGACGATCCGTACGGAGTTTTGCGCCATCATTCGGCGCTGTTGTTTGGTGCTGTTGCAGCACCAAACAACTCAGGCCTTCCTCATTAAGCCTTCCTCATCAAGCCATCCTCTATTAAGCCTTGATTCGGAGGAACACACCAGCCGGAACCACGAGGCGCTGCAGCGCATCGGTCGTGCGGTGATTCCACTCGGTGATATCGATGACACGCTTGTGCGTGCGGATTTCAAACTGCTCGCGCGACTTCTTATCGATGAACGGCGAACGATTCACGGTGTAGATTTCGCGGCGGGTTGGCAGCGGAATCGGACCTGCAACGCGCGCGCCAGTGCGCTTCGCTTGGTCAACAATCTCGCGCGCCGAAGCATCGAGCGCTTGGTGGTCGTAAGCTTCCATGCGAATTCTGAATTTGCCGCCGGTCATGATGCGCTCCGTAGGTAAGCGTGGGATCTTCGTGGGATCTTCGTGGGATCTGCGTTGGATCTTCGTGAGAGAAGCCTGCTGGTTCTTACTTCCTGACACGCCGTGCGAAACGCTGGGCGCACTGATTCGATACCGAACCTGCACGCGTCGCACGCGACGAACAACGGCAGACTTGGCAAAGACCGATGCGTTTCAGCGCGTGACGGAAGCTCATGCGTTGGTTCCACGCATGAATTCTCGCATCACACGAACGCTCCTCACGCAACGCCGACAACGCCGCCGCAACGCGAAGAATCGACCAAGATAGCGATTCCCCCGTTCCTGTCAATCAACGGAGTTGACTCTCGCTCCGAACAACGCGTGAAAATCGCACTTTGCGTTATCGGCGAATGTTTGCGGTGACGACTTCGTTCGTTGCAGTGACGGTGCAGTTTGATGGTGCAAGCGGATCGCACGCACGGGAAGTTGCTCCAACGAGATTGATGCGCGTCACCTCGGTCATCAAGCGTCGTACCATGCGGCCCCGTGTTGCACCCGACGAATCTTCCCACTGGTCGTGTCCTCCGCGCGTCGCCCTCGCTCGCGATTGCGGCACGCGCCTCCTGCGCGATCTTGCTCGCTCTTGTGTTCTCGGACACGCTTTGCGCCGTGCAGGCTCAGAATCGCCAACTTTCAGGTCCTCAATTTTCAGGTCCTCGATTTTCAGGTCCTCAATTTTCAGGTCCTCAATTTTCAGGTCCTAGAACATCAGCATCATTTCAGTCAGACGCGAACTCCTCGAAGCCACAGTCCTCACCACAGTCCTCACCGCAGTCGTCACCGAAGGGGGCTACGAAAACCGCCCCGCCAACCATCACCTTCGCAGAAACCCCCCTCGAAAGCGATCCGTTGGGTTTCACGATGCGCGTCCCGGCTGGCACCGAGGTGCGAGTTGAGTCAAGTCCGACCACGAACTACCTGCTGTCTGAAGGCGGCGAGACACCAAGTTGGCGCGTGCGATTGGCGATGCTGACTGCGTCGCGGGCTGGTTCTACACCCGAATCGCAGTGCAAGTCATACCTCGATGATCTGCGCGCCAAGGGTCAACAGTTCAAGACGCTCGTCGATGAAAGTTCCACGATCGGTGGAGTGCCAGCCCACACGATGTACCTTGAGGTTCCGCTTGAAACAGGTGGAAACGGAATCACCGGTACGGTGGTTGTTGCACGCTCGCCAGACACCTACCTCGTCTTTTCCATTCTTGTCGTGCACGCCGAGTTCGCGCGCGCCAAGAATGTCTTGCAAGCCATGCTTGAAACGCTCACCCTTCGGGAGATGGGCGCTGTTGCTCTCGCGAAGCGCGACTTCCTTGTCAAGGGCACTGAGATCATCAATGGATTCTCTGAGGAGCGACTTCGCGCGACGCTGAGCGATGCGCCCCGCTGCTACCGGATGTGGCGCCCAGGACCCGATGGCGCACAAAAAGACTTTGGCTACACGATTGTTCGTGTCCGTGAGGGGAAGCGTGGCGAAGTTGACGCATCGCGCGACTCCACAAAGTTGCGCGGTGAAGATGGGGCTGCAGGGCTCTTTGCGATGGTTGATGCACGCGTGGTTGTTGGTGATGACGCGACACATACGCTTGATGTGCAAAGCCGCTATTTCATGACTTGGGATCGCACGAGCGAAGCGTGGTCGATTCGCTCAACCGAACGACATCGCCGGGCGAGCCGATCGAGCGCGCAAACTGGCGTGCGCGCAGCGCCGACAGCGGGTCGCCCACGCGCAACCATCGATGTCATTCAAGCGTCGCTTGACGGAACAACCCGCGAGCCGCTGTCGTGGCCAGTTCCGCCTGCGTATATCTCACAAGCAGAGTTGATCGTGCTTGGACAATTGCTTCCGCGACCAATCGCGCCGCAAATGTCGGTTGAATTCTCGGATTACGCCTTCGATCAGCGTGATGCCAAACTGCCACAGCGACGCGAGGTTTGGACGCAAACAGAACGCGGCTACAAACTCGAAACGCGTTTCGGCAACGCGCCTGCTGCGTTGGTGCAAGAGTTCGATCGCGATGGTGTCCGTACGCGTCGTGTCGATCTTGATGGAACTGTGACCGAACGCATCGCACTCGACGAACTTCGCGCGTTGTGGAAATCGAAAGGCCTCCCGGTCGATTGATGTCGGTTGTCTCGACACCAGTTTCAGGAAGTCATTCCATGCGCAGCCCACGCCGCGTGTGCCGACTTTGGCTTTTTCGCATGGCGGCGGCAGCGGCAGCGGCTCCATTCGTTGTCGCATGCTCTTCACAACCCGAAGTTGCGATCAGCGGCACCGAAACGCACGCACTTGAAAACCCAAGTTTCCGCGCATTTTCGCTCGAGCCTGCGAAAGCATCCGTGCCCGCGTCCATGCTGATGCGCGATGCTGGCAGCATTGCGCGCTACGCGATTCTCACCGGTGATCGATCACCTGCCATCGTCGAGCAACGCGTCGATGTAGCCGCGCCTCGTGATGAGAAGCCGACGACGCTCGTCGTACACGAGCGACGCCGACGCGGCTCACCCAGTGCAACCAACACTGCTCCGTGGCAGGACAGCGAGAGGCTCTCCCTGCGCCGCGAATCAGACGGCACCCTCACGCTTCTCGAAGTCGCGACACCTGAAGAAGATTCCCGCAGTCTTTTTGTCGAAGGACTTCGCTTCGCGGCGCCACTTCTACGCCCAAACGAAACCGTCGTCGGCAATTCGCCGATGCGTGTGGTTCGATTGAAAAGCGGAAGTGCACGAGGCGACGGAACCGCCTCGCGCACGCTTCAACTTGTTGGCGAAGCGATGGTTGAAGTGTGCGGCGAGCGATTGCGCGCAAGCGTGCTTGATCTGGTCTTTGATGTGCAACTTGATGTCGCGACCGCGCATGTTGAAGCGCGCATCTATGCGGTCGAAGGTCGAGGGATTGTTGCGGAAGAGCGTGTGGAGAAAGTCACGATTCTCGGCATCTTTCCGCGCACTCGGCGCGAAACAGTGGTCCTTCTTTCAGAAGACCATGCGCCATGATTGAATCGCCGCACAACCGAGACTTGCCACGCATTTTGATCGCTATTCCAGTCTTCAATGAGGAGCGCTCTGTCGACCGCGTCCTTGGAGAAGTGGCTCGCTATGCCGCTGCATTTGCGGGCGAAGTGCTTGTCATTGATGACGGCTCCACCGATGCCACGCCCTCGCTCATTGCGCGCCATCCGGTCGAGGTCATTCGACACGGGAAGAACCGTGGCTATGGCCGCGCCATGCAGGACATGCTCGAGTGGGCCGACTTCCGCGGATACGACTGGGTGATTTCGATGGATTGTGATGAGCAACACGAGCCGGCAAGCTTGCCCGATTTTGTTGCTGTGATTCAGCGTGCAACCGCCGAAGGAACCGCCGACATCGTGTCAGGCTCGCGGTACATCGATGAATCACTTCCTGGCGATCCCGCGCCCGAAGATCGACGCCGCATCAATGCACTGCTGACCCACGAATTGAACCAGCGTCTTTCGCTCGGGATAAGTGATGCATTCTGCGGCTACAAAGCCTATCGCGCGAGTGTCTGCGCGAACCTTGCGCTTGATGCGTGCGGCTACGACTTCCCGATGCAATTCTGGGTGCAGGCCTGCGCCGCCGGATTGCGCATTGAAGAACTCGCCGTGCGACGCATCTATGTCGACATGACGCGCACCTTCGGAAGCGGTCTTGATGTTCCAGATCGTCGTCTCGCGGTGTACCGCGAGACGCTGTATCGCGAGATACGCCGCTGTGCACGCCGCCTTCCAGCGCGTGCGATGGAGGGTCTTGCGTGAGCGGAGAGTCTTGGCAATCGCTGCGAATTTTTGGGCGCGAACTTGCTTCGTGGCGCGCCGAGTCGCGCAGTGCGCTTGGACTGCCGACAGATCGCTTTCTTGTCATGACCGGCCATCAGGCAGGGATTTGGCACGCTGGCATCGCGGAGAAGTTCATTGTTGGAGCGCAACTTGCAGCCGAGCACGGCGGCATCCTCGTTCATGTCGTTGTCGATCATGATCTGAACGACGCGTCACTTGTCGCGTTTCCAGCGCTTACGGCAGGCAAGTTGGCTCGACTCACTCTCGAGCGTTCTCCGCGAGGAACCCGTACGAATATTCCAAATGCACTGCGTAAACCGATCCGCACGATGCGACCTGAGCGTGCGCACGAGGTTCCAGAAACTCTCGAGCCCGCGCTTGCTGCCATCGAACACGCGATCGCCGAAGGGCGTGACCGCGAAAATCTCGCGATGCAAATGGCATCTGCGGCAAACGCTCTGATTTTGCCGCACGCACGCATCGATCACACCGTTGCTGCAACGGCCTTCGCAGCCCTGCCATTCGCAGTGGCCATGCGAAAGCACTTCGCATCCATGCGTGATGCCTACAACGCAGCGGTCACAAACGAGCGTATCGCGCCGCTTGGCCCAACCGAACTTCCCTTCTGGAAACTCGACCGCGCGACGCTGTCCCGCGCGCCAATGCTCGAGGGCGAAACTGAGCACGATGCGCTCACACTCGCGCCTCGTGCACTCACACTCACTCTGATTGCGCGGCTTGTGCTTTGCGACATCTTTATCCACGGCACTGGTGGCGGCCGCTACGACCATGCGATGGAACAATGGCTCGGCGAGGCGCTCGGTGCAGACGCCCGCAGCGCGCTCGCTCCCATGATGGTCGCGACCGCGACAAAGTACGCGCCGCTTACACCGTTCGTACCGGCATTCGACGCATCAGCGACACCCGAAGCGCTTCGCGTGCTCGAACAAGATCCGTTCGGAGACGACGGCCGCACCAAGGCGGCGCTGCGAGCGAAGATCACCGGAACGCATGCCGAGAAACGCGCCGCATTCATCACAATGCGTCGCCAGATTGTCGAAGCGCGTGCGACGCGCGCCCATGAAATCAGCGAACTGCGCGCGCGCGTCTCCGCCAATCGTGACGCGAACGCAGCGCACACACTCGCCATGGATCGCACCTGGCCGTTTCCGTTTTCCATGGGCTTCTCGATGGAGGCCATCTAGGGAAGGGAAGCCATCATGGGGAGGGAAGCCATCAAGCGCTCGACGGCAACGGCGTAACTCAGACCAACGGATCTGGTCGGTAGATCTTCGTATCGAGCGCCCAAACTTTGTCGGTCCATTCCCCGCCACCAGCGAATTCTCGCTTGGCAGCAGTGATGGATGCCTGACTTTTCGCGTCAAGATTGTCGAGCATCGCAACGAACACAGCTTCAGGTGTCGCGGGCAACTTTGCTGCACCATGCTCAAGCACCCCATGATGTGAGACCAAGATGTGCTGCAAAATACGCAGTGTTTCGCCGGGCAACTTCTCACCCGCACGCGCGGCGGCGGCGGCTTTCACTTGCAGCCAAATCGCACCGCGCACCACATGTCCAACAAGTTGCCCTTCGGTTGTGTAGTTGAAGCCACGCTCCCACTCAAGTTCAACCGTCTTCGCCAGATCATGTGCGAACAGCGAGAAAAGAACGATGTCGCGATTGAGTGCTGGATACAGAGGCAACATCCGATCCGCGAGTTCCATCAATTGATGCGTGTGCTCAAGCAAACCACCGATCCAGCCGTGATGCACGCTCATCGCAGCGGGCGCTGCACGAAAGCTCTCCATCAACCCCTCGTCAGACAGATACTGCTCTGCAAGCGCGCGCATCGCAGGATGCTCAAGCGATCGCAGCAGTGCACAGACCCGCGCGAACATCGCTTCCACATCCTTGGTTGTTGAAGGAAGCAGCGCGCGCATCTCGTCGATGGAAACTTCGCGCGGCTCAATCTGCTCAATGATGAGTTGCAGTTGACCTTGATATGCCTGCGTCGAGCCGCGCAGAAACACGAAGCCCGCGTTCACGATTGCATCGAACTGCGCTTCCTCAAAACTCCACGCGCGCGCCGTCATTTCGCCACTTGCGTCGCGCACCATGCACTTCAAATACGGCTTGTTTGTGCGGGTCTGCGCAAGCTGCGGATTCACGATCGAATACACGCCCTCGACATAGGTTCGGTCCTGCAAGGTCGCGATGCGCTGGTGAGCTGTGTTCATCGCGCACAATGTACAAAGTCTCGGGGTAGAACTCGGTCGAGGTGCGATGGTGCAGGCGATGAGATCTCTCGCAAGGATCTCGCGCGCTTACGACTTCTGACGGAACGCATGTAACGCATCAGGGACGAGATCGGCAATCTCATGTGCAAGTAAGCCGGCATCGCCGTGTGCGCGAGCCCAAAGATCTCCAGCATGCGCGTGAATCTCGACAGCCAATGCGGCAACAGCACCTGGAAGTTGCGCCGCCTGCGCAGGTTCGTTCGCAGTGGTTCGTCCGCGAACCGCAAACTGCGCAAACAAACCACCCGCGATTCCAGCAAGAACATCGCCAGATCCACCGGTTGCCAAGGCCGGACCGCCGCGATCGCAACGCCATGCACGCAATCCATCGCTTGTGACCGTACCCGCACCTTTGAGTACGACCACCGCACCGAGCCGCTGCGCCAACTGCATCGCAGCCGATGGTCGAGTTCCGCGCTCGACACAATCGATTTCAAGTCCAAGCGCCTCTGCCAGTACAAGCGCCTCGCCAGGATGCGGCGTGAAAATCACGGTGCCGCGCAGATCAAGCGCAGCCTCACGATGTGATGCAAAGGCTCGGATTGCATCTGCATCGATGACCAAAGGACGATCACCCAGCGAAGCAAGTCGCATGACCACTTGCGCTGCGCCCAATGATCGACCGAGCGCGGGACCAATCACAATCGCATCGATACCGGAGAGCGCTGCATCAATCGATTCTGCAGACTCGGCAGCCAAAATGGCGCCGTCTGCGTCCACCGGAAGTGGAACCACCGTTGCCTCGGGAAGAAGCACCAATGCATCATTCGCAAGCGGTGCCGGCACTGCAGCAACCACCCGACCTGCACCGACACGAAGCGCTCCGCGCGCCGCCAACATCACACCGCCCAACATGTGTCGCGGGGCGTGCGCGCAGCCACCGATCACAAGCACGGTGCCGAATGTGCCCTTGTGTCCAGTGCGTTCGCGATCGAGGAGCTCCGCTGGCTTCGAGAATGTTGGGTTCTGTGCGTCGTGCGCAGTCATCGCGATGCCTCACGAATCTCAACTCCGCCAACGAGCGAGAGCGCTTGTGAGAACACAGGGTCCGACGCGCCACCAGCAAGATCGGTTGTACCGACAGCGATGTGTCCAGGATGAAATCGCTCATTCGGAGGCAGCGTCGCGTCGAAATCAACCCACGCACGCCCACCACCACCAGCGACGAACGGTGGTTCAACCAAAGCCTGCGTCCAGAGATGCCACGCAAATCCAGCACCTTTGCCCTGAAAATCTGGAACATAGACAAGTCCACTCACCACGCGGGATGGAATTCCGTCTGCTCGCAACAACGCTGCCAAGAGCACCGCGTGTTCGGTGCAATCTCCGCCTCTCGCTCGCGCTGCTTCGCTCGCAGATGCAAAGGCTGTCGCGAGATTCTTGTTCTCAAGGTGCTTGAAGACATGGACGCGCAAGCGCTCCGCGCGCTCAGAGAGGTTCGGGTTTGGAGACGCCCTTGTCGGTAGTTCCGCTGCACGAAGAACTGCTTGCACCATTGGATCGTCGGAATCGAGGCACGCGTTTGGAGCGAGATAGCGCTGTGCCGTTGCGTCGCCTTCCGCAGCACCACTTCCCCGCATGACATCGATCACAACGAGCCCGTTGCGTGCATCAACTCGCGTGAAACGCTGCGCACCAACGGTTGGGAGGTCGGGAAGCGCGTCGCCCTTTGCGCGAATATCAAGGGTCAGAGATACACGCGCGCCCCAACCAACGATCCGTTTGATTGGTACGAATGTGCCCGCCAACAAATCAAATGAGGCGCGGTCGTACGAGCGATTCGCCTCGTCTCGTGTCGCCAGTTTCGACACCAAATCACCTAATCCGATCGAAGCCTTGCTCTCGATCAACGCGCCCTCTGCGTCGTAGGTCTCGCGCGCTGTCACAGCGGACACGCTTGTCGTCGTTTGAAAGTTGTAGCGTTCTCCCGCGCTTTCACCTCGTTCCATTCGAATATCGGCGACCACAAGTCCAGACTGGAGATCAAGCGTGCGGTAGCGCAACACTCCCTCCTTCGTCGGCACAGAACGCCTCAGAAAGTTGCTTGCTTCGCGGGGCGTCAACCAATCTCGCGACGGAATCTCTCGCACTTCACGAGTCTCACCGCGTTCGAGCGTGACCTTCATCGCATCGCTCGGCGACTGGACTTGTGGCTCTTTTTGTGCTTCGGCTTGTTGCGATGCGCGGGCCTGCAGATTCTCGAAGCGATAGGTCGCACCAACCACGCCATTTTGCATGACGGTGGCTTCAATCGGTTCGCCTCCTGCCGACTCCACAAAGGCGACCGCGAGATCAACGCGGGTCTCTTGCCCGAGTCGAACAAAGCGCATCTCGATGCGACTTGTTGTGCGAAATCGAGCTTGATCACCAAGGCCATCTTGCTCGACGCGTTCCATCGATCGACCACACGGCTCGCCGGCAAGCGACAGCGCAAACCATCGCTCTTCGATCATGGACCAATCAGCGCGCGCATCGACCGCTGCGCAAAGTGCCGCAAGAAACGCCACACAACGCAGTGCGGTGACAACCGACGACACAGTGGAAAGCGATCGCGCAGAGAAGCGCGTGGCGCGCATCATGTCGCGATCTTTCCGACGGGCGGTGCATCGTGATGCTCGTCGCCACTTGGTGCCATCGACTTCAACAATGGGAAAAGGATGACATCGCGAATGGACGCGCTGTCTGTCAGCAACATCACGAGCCGATCAATACCGATACCCAGACCACCAGCTGGCGGCATGCCCACGCGCAAACTCTCTACAAAATCCTCGTCGAGCGTGCGGAAAGTCGACTCCTCGTCGTCTGCACCCTTCAACTGCTCGGTGAACTTCGCAAGTTGTATGTCGGGATCGTTGAGTTCCGTGTAGGCAGGTCCAACTTCCATACCGCCGATGAAGATGTCCCATCGCTCGCAGAGCGCAGGATCCGAGCGGCTTGGTCGCGTGAGCGGCGACACGGCACTTGGGTAATCGGTGACGAAGGTCGGGCGACACGGATCAATCAACGGTTCCGCGCACTCTTCAAAGACTTCATTCACGACAAGCCAATCATCGAGTTTTGCCTCGTGATGAAGTCCGAGTTCGCGCGCCTTCGCACGAACTGCCTTGAAATCACGCATTTCGCAGCCTGCACCTCTGCGGAAGAGGTCCTCGAACTTCACACGCACAAACGGCTTCGCATAATTGATCGCAAGTTCGCCCCACGGCAGCACTGGCCCGCCTTCGGGTCCATCTGTTTCGGCGCGCAACCCAGCGGTCCGACGCTCATCGACCATGGAATTCGCGAGTTCGTGAATCAAACTCTCCGTCAATTCCATCATGGTGCCGTAGTCACCAAACGCTTCGTACACCTCCATCGCTGTGAACTCTGGATTGTGTGAGCGGTCGATTCCTTCGTTGCGGAAGTTGCGATTGATCTCGTACACCTTGCGCATGCCTCCGACGAGGCAACGCTTGAGATACAACTCTGGCGCAATTCGCATAAAAAGCGGCATATTCAGCGCGTTGTGATGCGTCGTGAATGGACGCGCAGCAGCGCCACCCGCGATCGGTTGCAAGACAGGCGTCTCCACTTCGAGAAATCCGCGCGCATCCATAAATCGGCGAATACGCGACACGATGCGCGCACGCATCGCAAACACCTTGGCCGTTTCTGGATTGGCATACATGTCGACATATCGGCGTCGGTAGCGCAACTCCGCGTCGGTCAACCCGTGCCACTTCTCCGGTGGAGCCGCCAACGACTTTGTGCCAAGCGACACAGCAGTCGCCCACACACACACCTCGCCTTTATTGGTGCGCCCGATAGGACCTTCCACCACGAGGATGTCACCGTAATCCGCATGTTTCGCCAACTCCCACGCGTTGGTCGTCACCGCAGATTTCGAGATACTCACTTGCAAATCGCCCGTTGCGTCGCGCAGAAAGAGGAAGACAAGTTTCCCCATGTCGCGATGTTGGACGACGCGCCCTGCGACTCGAACAACAGCACGACCATCCACGACGGAACCCGCTGCGCTTCCAGCGGCCGATGCCGCCTTCGCCGCTTTCGTTGCTGCATCAAACGCTGCATGCGCGTCTTCACTGAAACGCGTACGCGCGTCGGCAAGCGCCAGCAAACCATCTTCGCGTTGACCATACGGTTCAAAGCCAAGTTCATCACGAAATCGCTTCAACTTCGCGCGTCGTGATGCGATGATCTCGGATTCGCTGATCAAAGTGTGCGGAGCGGTCTCGGGCGATGTCTCAGGCGTTGGGTCTGCCATGGGACATAAATCCTACCGATACCGCGCGAATCGCGCGCGTTTTGCGCTACGCTGCTCGATCGACTTCTGTGGAGTTTTGTGTGGAGCCTTGTTTGGTGTCTTCGGCGTGCAACTTTGAAACTTGAGAAACGATTTTTTCACATGTCACCGACCACTCGTAAGCTCGGCATTTTGACTGGCGGAGGAGACTGTCCCGGTCTCAACGCAGTCATTCGCGCTGTCGCAAAGACAGCGATTCTGCAGTACGGCATCGAAGTCGTCGGCATCGAGGATGGATTCCAAGGACTCATTGAGCATCGTGTGCGACCACTCGGCCTGAAGGATGTTTCCGGCATTCTGACGCGCGGCGGAACCATTCTTGGTTCGAACAACAAGTGCAACCCTGCGCGATATTGCACCGGCCGCACCGCATCCGGCGAGCCCATTTGGGAAGATGTGACCGAGAAATGCCTCACAACGATGGCGCGTGAGCGCCTCGACACCCTCATCGTCATCGGAGGCGACGGAACGATGGCGTGCGCCGCGCCAATGGCGAAAGCGGGCATCAATGTCATCGGCGTGCCAAAGACGATCGACAACGACCTTGTTGGCACCGAAATCACCTTCGGATTCCTCACAGCCGTTGCAACTGCCACCGAAGCACTGGATCGGTTGCATTCGACAGCGGACAGCCATCACCGCGTCATGGTCTGTGAGGTCATGGGCCGCAATGCCGGTTGGATCGCCCTCACCGCGGGCGTTGCCAGCGGCTCGGATGTGATTCTGCTTCCCGAAATTCCCTTCGATTTGCGCACCATTGCTACAGACATCGAGCGACGCATGCGCGGACCTGGCTTCGCCATTGTGGTCGTTGCAGAAGGCGCTCGTCCAAAGGGCGGCCAGCAAGTCATTGGCCGTTACGACCCGACAAGTCCAGACCCGATTCGCTTCGGCGGCATCGGCAATCTCGTCGCGACAGAGATCTCGGATCTCACGGGGATCGAAACGCGCACCACGGTGCTTGGGCACATTCAACGCGGCGGAGCACCGATCGCAGCCGATCGCATCTTGGCCACGAATTTCGGTTTCCACGCCATGGCTGTTCTTGCCAGCGGCAAACGAAATCGCATGGTCGTGCGCGAGAACAACATGTTCTCTGATATCGACTTGTATGAGACTGTCGGCAAGCAACGCCTGGTCCAAGTCGATCATCCGCTTATCGCTGCCGCGCGTGCGATCGGAACAAGTTTCGGCGACGGCGCCGGATCGATCGTCGCGAAGCCAATTCCTGCTGCGCTTGTGTAAACGATCGTTGAAGCGCGTGATCAAAGAGTGAGGAGATACTGGAGCCGCCACACCGGCGACCGCAATCGCCAAGCACGCACCATGTGCCCGTGAGGATTCACTCCGACGGGCACAGCCAGAGGGAGCCGCCACACCGGCGACCGCAATCGCCAAGCACGCACCATGTGCCCGTGAGG
>JASGCF010000024.1:14844-17821 GCA_030054275.1 Limnohabitans sp.
ATTCACTCCGACGGGCACAGCCAGAGGGAGCCGCCGCAGCGGCGACCGCAAAAACTATGGAACCAGCGATCTTCCTCGACCGTGACGGCACACTCGTTCTCGACGACGAGCACGCCGGCAATCCCGCACAGGTTCGCATCATCGACGGCGTTTCTGCTGCACTTCGGCGACTTCGTGATGCTGGCTTCCGACTTGTGGTCGCCACCAATCAGGGCGGCGTTGCGCGCGGTCGATTCACCGAGGCTGATGTCGACGCCGTACATGCGCGCGTTGGCGAGCTCATTGACGCCTCCACCGGACTCAAGCGCACCATTGATCGTTTCTACTATTGCCCCTTCCACCCGAAGGGCACGGTTGCGAGTTACGCACGCGAACATCCATGGCGGAAGCCGAAACCCGGCATGCTGCTGCAAGCCGCGCAAGACATGGAACTCGACCTTGAGGCTTCATGGTTGGTTGGAGACAGCCCTCGCGACATTGCGGCAGGTCGTGCTGCAGGGCTCCGCACGATTCTTGTCTCACGCGATCATGCTCGTATTGCAGAGGCCGCAGCCGATTTTACAGTTGCATCACTCGGCGAAGCGGTTGAAGTGATCCTGCGAAATCGCGACGCCTCGACACAGACGCGATTGGCACAACAACCTCGCGCCACAAAGCGTGCAGCACAGCGCGCATCAAAGCGTGGGAAAGACAATTCCAGCAGCCTTTCCAACAACCTCACGACAGCCACTGCTGCAGGACAGGGTCTCGCAACCTCGGCAGCCAGTGGCGCTGGCGCTTCGTCACTCGCTTCTCGAAAGAACGAGCGCTTGCGACGAGCGCTCTCGGAACTCACCGAAGAAGTTCGTGCGCTTCGCCTGCGCCGCTCGGAAACTGGCGCCATTCGGATTGCAGCCATGGGCGTGCAACTGCTTGCCATTCTCGTGGCCGCAGTTGCATTCTTGAATTTGGCGGAGTTCGAGAATTTCGTGCGCTGGGGCTTAGGTGCCGCGCTGTTACAACTTGTCACGGCGACCATTCTTCTGTTCGACCGCCACTGATGACGCGCCCTTCAGTGCGGCGCCGAGTACACGCCATGCCGCGACTGACCTTGTACGCAGCAAACTCTGCTTCACTCACCTCCACTGGCGTTGCAGATGTGGTTCGTGCCACCATGATCGAAACAGCAGAACTTCATGGCGTTCCCCCGCCGATGGTCGAGATCTTTCCCGATCGCATCGAACTCGATGGCGATCTTCCTGATGCTGTGCTCCTTGCACTGACGGCGCGTGTTCGCGCAGCAACCGATCGTTGGCACTTGATGAAGTACAACGCGCGATTGTGGCAAGGTGATGCAGGAGCGCGTTAAAGCAGCGCAGTCGACTTTCGATACCGGCGAGCGCTCCGCCACATTTCTTTCGCTGCATCTCTATCATCGCGCCCCATGGACCCAGCCAGCGCTGCGGCAACACCCCCATCGTCCCTCGTGTGGGCAGCGCTTCCGATCGCCGCCTATCTCGTCGGAAGTTTCCCAACGGCGCATCTGCTTGCGCGATCGCGTGGCATTGACCTTGGCACGGTTGGTTCGAGGAATTACGGCGCGACCAATCTCGGCCGGACGCTCGGTCGATCGTGGGGCATCCTGTGCTTCGTGCTCGACGCGCTCAAAGGTGCGGCACCAGTCGTGCTCTCGGGTTTGCTCCTCGGCGTACTTGGCGCGGCTCCAGGCTCGATGACCCCCGCGTCTGCGTGGTGCTGGCTCGCAACGGCCGCTGCCGCGATCGTCGGCCACACACTTTCTCCATGGATTGGCTTCAAGGGCGGGAAAGGCGTTGCGACCGGATTTGGCGCGCTTGTTGCGATGTGGCCAGTACTCACTCTTCCAGCCGCGCTTGCTCTTGTTCTTTGGTGCGTGTTGGTCTTGCTCTTTCGAATGGTGAGCCTTGCGTCCATGGTTGCGGCTGTCGCCGTGCCGTGCGCCGTCGCCGTTGCAGCAATCGCGTCAAATGGCTTCGCTGGTCTGCAAGATGCAGCGCCATTTCTTGCGGTCAGCACACTCATTGCGGTGTTCGTGGTGTGGAAGCATCGAGCCAACATCTCGCGCATCCGCGCTGGAACCGAGAGCAAAGTGCTTCAAAAGGCCCCGCCCTCCCACACGCAGCACGGTGCGTCAACTTCTACGGAAGTGAAGTCATGACCGAAGTTCAACCCGAGCACTCCCCATACTTTGGCTATCGATCACCACTCGAAACGCGCAATGCAAGCCGCGAAATGCGCGGGTTCTGGAGTGAGCAGCGGAAATTCTCGACATGGCGCCGCATTTGGCTTGCGCTTGCTGAGAGCCAGCACGAACTCGGCATGCCGGTCACGCGCGCACAGGTCGAGGCGATTCGCGCGCATCTTGATGACATCGACTTTACGAAAGCAGCCGAACATGAACGCCGGTTGCGACACGATGTCATGGCTCATGTCCACACGCTTGGCGATGCCGCACCCGAAGCGCGTGCCATTATTCACTTTGGTGCGACAAGCCAAGATGTCGTTTGCAACGCGGACACGCTCATTCTCCGCGATGCGCTTCACCTCACCACGCGCAAACTCGCGCGTGTGATTGATCGTCTCGGCACATTCGCAGCGCGATGGCGTGCACTTCCCACGCTTGGATTCACCCACTTTCAGCCAGCGCAGCCAACCACCGTCGGGAAGCGCGCCACGCTCTGGGCACAAGATTTTGTCATCGCACTTGAGCAAGTGGAGTTCGCGGCGAAAAGTTTGCGCTTGCGCGGGCTTCGAGGCGCGACCGGAACTCAAGCGTCGTATCTCGGACTCTTGGATGCGCACGGCGCGCGCGTCGATGCGTTGGAGCAGAAATTCGCCGCAAAACTTGGCTGGCCAGCAGATCGCATGCTTCCCGTGTGCGGGCAAACCTACCCACGCATCGTCGACGCGCAGGTGGTCGCCGCGCTGGCGATTGCTGCAAGTGCCGTGCATAAGTGCG
>JASGCF010000298.1 GCA_030054275.1 Limnohabitans sp.
CTTCAGGAGTCGATGAGGCTTGATGGGACTTCGTTGCAGCGTTGCGAGGGAACTTCATAGAGTCATCCAGCTCGAGGCGGTGTTCGTGCGGGCATTGGGCACGGAGTTGATACGGCAGTGGTACGGTGACACGGTCGATCGCGAGGATCAACGCGTGCGAGCCGCAATCTTCGCACGCGAACTTCACAGAGTGTCATCCCAATCTGACGATTCGGCGAAAGCCCTCTCCCAAAATCCGCCGACAAAGTCGGGACGGGTAGGGTCTCATGGCCAGATCTCGCTGCCAAACTTGATTTCCGGACCGATCGAGATGTCGGTGCGAACCCTCGACAATCTCGACATCCCCGACATTCTCGACATTCTCCTTCCCACACGACGCTTCCCATGCCCATCGAGACCAAGGTCCAAACTCGTCAGACGGCTCAGAACTTCGCCTACGCGGTGATCTGCCTCGCGCTTGCAATCTGGGGTTGGTACGACTTTGCGGTGCGCTATCCCGCACAGGATGCGCTGCATAACGAGTATCAAACGGTGAAATCGAAGCGCGAGGAGTTGCGCAAGATTGACCCCGCATTGCTGACCGCCGAGCAGCGTGTTGCGTTGGAGGCCGCCGATACGGCGTTCGCGCGTTTCAGCGAGGTGCCGAGCCCGCGGAGCGCCTTCGATTATCAGATCCAAATTTGGGTGTACATGGTTGGCTGCGGTGTCGGCGTTCCATGGTTCTTGTTCACGCAGATCGGCCTCATGCGGCGGAAGTACCGACTCGATGACGATGGCACGCTGCACGCCCCCGAAGGCACCTTCGCAAGCGAACAAATCGTTGGGCTTGATCTGTCGAAGTGGATGTCGAAAGCGATCGCCACTGTCGAAGTCGAGGGCGGCACGCAGATCAAAATGGACGACTACAAGTTCCGCTACACAGAGGACATCGTGGGCGTGCTCGCGCAGCGTTTTTATCCCGGCGAGTGGACCAGCGATGCTCGACCGATCGGCGATCCAAAGTCGCGCGACACGAAGAAGGCCGCTGCGGAAGGTGCGGATGGTGGCTCAGGCACCGACGCGAATGGAGGCCGTGACCACGATCACGATGGTGACAGCAATGGTGGCGGTGATGGTGGCGGCGACGGTGGCGGTGATGGGGACTGATCGCGAAGCACTGCCGTGCCAGCGCTGCCTTCGATAGGCAAGACGCCCGCGCATTGGCTACTCTTTCCGATTCGCAGAAACCCGCGCCGATGCGGGCTTTCTCATCTTGCGAAAGACCGAATTCGAAAGACCGAAGCCATGCGCGCCACCACCGAACCAACGACCGCGATCGAGAAGCAAGATCGCTGCGGCGACCTTCCGCACCGACCACGAGTGCTGCTTGGCAAGATGGGACTCGACGGCCATGACCGTGGCGTGAAATTGATCGCGCGGATCATGCGCGACTCGGGGATCCATGTGATCTACTCGGGACTGTGGCAGACCCCCCGCAGCCTCGCGATCAGCGCGCGCGACGAGGACGCCGACTGCATCGCGTGTTCGATGATGTCGAACTCGCACCTCGTGTTGGTGCCGCGCCTTCTTGAAGAGTGCGCGAAGGTTGGCCGCCCAGACATGATCGTGAATGTCGGCGGGATCATTCCGCAAGACGATGTGCAGAAGTTGCTCGACGCAGGTGTCGCGCGCGTCTACCACACTGGCACGGGTATGACCGAGATCGTCGGCAGCGTCCGCGACAGTGTGAAGTCGTACGCACCACTCGCGGCAAGCGTGACCACCCATGCGACGGCGCTGCTCGCGCGGAATGTTTCGCTTGCTCACGCTGGAAAGTCGGTCGAAGCACCGCGACGGCGTCCGAATCAGGTGGTTGGTATCACGGGGTCGCCTGGTGCGGGCAAGTCGACACTGGTTGCCGCGATGGCGAGCGAAGCCGTACGACGCGGGGAGAAGATCGCGGTCGTCGCGTTTGACCCGATGAGCCCGATCACGGGCGGCGCGCTGCTCGGCGACCGCTTGCGCGTCGATTTCAACGCGGTGGACGAGGGCATTTTCTATCGCTCGCTTGCGATCGTGGGCGAGGATTACCGCACGCTTCCAGACATCATCGAACTGATCGGCGGCGCTGGGTACGACAAACTCATCGTTGAAACTGTTGGCGCTGGGCAGAACGATGTGGCGATTCGCATGTTCGTTGATCGGACTGCGGTTGTCGTCGTGCCCGGCATGGGCGACGCCGTGCAGATGGATAAGGCGGGCATCCTCGAGATCGCGGATTTGTTCGTCGTGAACAAGGCTGATCACGCGGGCGAGTCGAAACTCGTGCGCGAACTGCTCGATATCGCGAGCGGGCGGAAGATCTTCGAGACGATCGCGACGCAGGGTAAGGGCGTGGTCGAACTCCTCGACGGCCTCTTCTCATAAATTTGGTGCCTGACACGTGCCGTTCAGTGCCTGACACTGCCTGGCACATGCCTGGCACATGCCTGGCACATGCCTGGCACGGTCGTCCGTGAGACAACGCGGGCCGTAAGCACCGTTGCCGCTAAGAGTTAGAAGCGTGCGCCGCCTGCCACCGTTGGTGCCAGACACGTGCCGTTCAGTGCCTGGCACAGCATGGCACGTGTCAGGCACCTTTTTAGAGTTTCTTGGTGGCGAAATAGGTCACGCCCGCCGGAGCCGTCACGGGCAAGTTCTCGAGGCCGCTGAACCCAAGTCGGCGATAGAGCCGGATCGCACCCGTGTTCGTCGCGCTCACCTCAAGCGTGATCTTCTTGTGCCCGTGCTCGCGGCCGAGTTCTGCAAGCGTTTCAACCATCGCGGAACCGAGCCCCGCGCCGCGGGCGCTCGCCGACACATGCACATCGTGGATGTTGAAAAGCGGCCCGCGCGCAAAACTCGAGTAGCCCTCGAACGCGATGAGTACGCCCTCGGTCGACTCGCTCTCCGCACGCGCGGCCAGCAGCACGAGTGTTCCCGCGCGCCGCGCAAGATCCGCGGCGACCGCTTCAAAGTGAGAGACCCCCAAGTGCGGACTTGCCGACACCGGCTCGGCCGCAAACTCTGCCATCAAGCGCGCGAAATCCGCGCGATCCTCCGCATCGGAGAAGTCGCAGATCCACACATCGTGAGAGTGCGGCTCATTCATACTTGCCGCGATTCGCGATGGTGAAGTCGTAGAGCGACGCAAGTTCCGCCGACGACAGCGCGCCGAGTTTGTTGAACCGATCAATGATCGGCTGCGCGTTGTCGGATGCGAGTTTGCCGAGGTTCTCCGCCTTCTTCGCGAGGATGCCGCGAAGGTCGGCGGTCGTGTTGCGCGCGTGGCCAGCCGGGTACATCACGAGGCCTGAGTCGTATTTCTTGCCATCGGCCATCTCGATCACGAGCGAAGTCGGGATACCGTCCGGATAGCGGCGGTCGTACTCGGGACCGCCGTGGGTGAAGGAGAACTTCTCCATCAGCGCGCGCGTCTTCTTGTTGTAGATCGCGTCGGGCGCGTAGTCGTGCGGCACGAGCATGAGGTACTTCCAATAGCAGTTGTCGCAGTGGCCGAGCTTCGTCGACTTGGTCGACTCGGCCATTTCGATCGCCTTGCGAAGCAGCGTGCCGACGATGTAGACCATCGAGTGGTCGGCCGATTGGCGCGTCTTCGGGTCGCGCTTTGCTGGGTCACCGATGATGCCGAAGGCGGGCTCGTAGGCAACGATGTTGATCGACTTGATCGCGTCTGGGTTTGCCACAGCCTGCTCAAGAATCTGCGGATTCTCGCGGATGAGCGTGAGAATCCCCTGCAGCGCGCCCGCCGACTGGTGCTCGTAGAGGCCGAGTTTGAAGTGCATGCCCATCACGGCAAAGTCGCTGCCCGAGTGCGACAGGACGAGGTCGAACGGGCTGTCGCCGTTCGTCTTCTCGAACTGGCGGAACATGCTCTCCGGATTGCGGAAGATGTCGCGCGGCCCGAGGAATCCGCGCATCGAGCGCATCATCGAGAGGACTGCCACCTCGGTCGAGATCGCGGCCGAAGCGCCCTTCGAATCGCTGAGCTGCTTGCCGGCGCGAATCGC
>JASGCF010000299.1 GCA_030054275.1 Limnohabitans sp.
AGTGTTGCGTGCTTGAAAACGCGTGCAACGATGACATCACACCAGCGCTCAAGATTGCGGCCGTAATCGCCCACGGGCTCGCGTGCGCCGATCAACTCGTTGCGGTGATCGAGGAAAGTCACGCAGCCGCCCAGCTTCTGAAATCCAATTTCAAAGGAGACCCGCGTCCGAAGCGAGGGCTTTTCGAACAACATCACCAGCGCGCGTTGTGCAAGAACATCGCGAAACAAGCCGTAATTTTGCTTCAATCGCAGTGCGAGCGCGATGGTCGCGCGAATTTCATCTGCGTTCAGATCAGAAAGCCGCAAGATAGATCGGCCGTGCAGGCCGCGAAGACTTTGGAGACTCTGCGTGTGAGCGAACGCAGTCGAAGGGGCAGTGCGTGCCATAGCTTGTGTCCTTTCGTGCGCTCAGGCAAATGCGGGTTCGGTGGAGCAAGCGACCACGCGCGTTCCGGTCGTACCGTGCGCGATCGCTGCTGGATCCTTCCACGACGCGATGACAGCAGGGCACCCAGCGTCGCGCGCTGCCGAGAGTGCATGACGAACTTTGGGAATCATGCCGCCAGAGATCGTTCCATCAGCGATGAGTGACTCAACACGCGTGGCGTCGACTTCCGCGATGAGACGCTTCTCACGATCGAAGACGCCTGGTACATCGGTCAAGAGTACGATGCCCTCCGCGCAAACAATTCGCGCCAATGCACCTGCGGCCTCGTCTGCGTTGATATTCAGCGGTTCGCCATCTGCGCTTGTACCAATGGAATTGACAACGGGCAGGAAACCTGCGCCGAGCAAGGTTTGCACGACGGTTCCGTCGCCGTCGATGATTTCGCCAACTTCTCCAGCATCGAAGGTGAACTTGGTGGTGTGACGGCAGCGGCAGAGACCGCCATCCGAAAGCGAAAGTCCAACGGCACGCGCGCCAAGTGAAGAGAGCATTCCAAGCAGGCGCACATGCGCGCTGCCCGCGAGCACGCCGACCACCTGATCGATGGCTTCGCGGGTTGTCACACGAATACCCTCGATGCGCGGCGTTTCAATACCGACGCGTGCGAGTTGGCGGTCCACTTGCGAACCACCGCCGTGCACAAGCACGATGCCGCCCGCGTGTGCGCGGTGGAGTGCAATGAGACCTCGAAAGGCATCAAGATTCGCGCGTGCATCTTCAAGCAGCGCCCCGCCAACTTTGACAACAAGTGGGGCAGGTACGCGTCGGGCGTCCAATTCGACCACTGCCGAAGGCATAGGAATGGATGGATGCATCTTCATCACGCGACACCTCCGATGGTCGAACGGGTGCTTGTCGAAAGTTGCCAAAACCCTGTGGTTTCCGGCAGTCCGAAGCGAATGTTCATGCACTGCACGGCTTGTCCGGCTGCACCTTTGACGAGGTTGTCAATCGCGCTTTCAACGATGAGATGCGTGCCGCGTTCCGATGTTTCGAGCATGCAACCGATGTCGCAAAAGTTGGTGCGTTCGACTGCTGCAATACTCGGCCACTTTCCTGGCTTGAGTATGCGCACGAAGGGACGACCTTCGTAGGCAGCGTGGTACGCAGCACGCACTTCGCTTTCGCCAACACCATCACGCAACTCAAGATGGACTGTTGCCAAAATGCCACGGTCGTAGCAGCCAAGGTGCGGAGTGAAAATGGTGGAGATGCCAGCGTGTTCCGCGATTTCCGGCCGATGCCGATGCTTGAACACGCCGTACGCCTGCATCGACACTTCGCAGAACAAACTTTTCACTTCGGCTTTGCGGCCAGCACCGGACACGCCACTGACTGCATCGACGATCGCAGAACGCGTTGTATCGACAAGACCAGCCTCAACGAGGGGCAGCATGGCCAAGATGGACGCGGTGGGATAGCAGCCCGGAACTGCGATGAGGCGCGCTTCTCTGATGGCGTCAGCGTGAAACTCCGCAAGCCCGTACACAGCCTCTGCGAGGAGATCCGCGTGTTGATGCGCGAATCCATAGTTCTTTTCGAAGACCGCACGATCCGACAAGCGGAATGCTGCAGAAAGATCAATGACCACGATGCCAGCGTCAAGAAGTGCGCGTGCGACTTCGTGAGAGAGTTCGTGCGGAGTCGCGAGAAAGATCGCGTCGAGATCAAGCGATGCTGCGCTCTCTACGGAGAACGGTTCGATGTGCAGTTCGCCAACCGGAGTTCCCTCAAATCGCGGGAAGAGGCCTGCAGCCGTCGGTGCGCCTTCGTCTGCCTTTTTCGAGGAACCAAACAAACCGACCACGGCGGCCGCAGGATGTGCTGCAAGCAAGCCAAGCAACTCTGCGCCCGCGTAGCCGCTGGCACCCACAATGGCGCAGCGAATGGGTTGATCGGCCGAGGCGGTTCTATCCAAAGGTGAATTCAACTGTGTATCCAACTGTGTATCCGGCAAGGATGCGAAAGGAGTGGGTGGCGCTGCGGCCCGATGATTAGTTCAGTTGCGCCATTTCTCGAAGGTGCTTGGCCAAGCGGCGAGCAGCGAGTTCGCTTCGCGCCGCGACAAAAACGGTGTCGTCACCTGCAATCGTGCCGAGTACGCCGTCGAGATTCGCGCGATCAAGTTCGATCGCAAGGGCATTGCCGTGTCCGATGGGAGTTTTGAGAACGACCAGCGTTCCGCCGACATCGATGGAGACGAGTTCTCTGCGCAAGACACGCGAGAGGGCGCTTCCGGTTTGTGCACTCTCGACGGTCGCAGTTGCGCGCGCAGCATCGGGAAGCAAGTAGCCGGCTGGACCTTTCAAAACGCCGATTTCAGCAAGATCCCGCGAGAGCGTCGCTTGCGTGGCTTCCATCCCCTCGCGCGAAAGCAACTTCGCGAGCTCTGCTTGGCTCGAGACATCGCCGGTTGCGATGAGGTTGCGGATGATGGCGTGGCGTCGAGATTTCATGGCGGGGAATGGGCATGAATATCCATGCAGCGAAGCGGATGAATATACAAGCAGGCGCGTTTGAATCAAGCCCGCTTGTCAGAAATTTTCAAAAGTTCTTGGCGTCGACGCGTTGGAAGAAGGCGTGAAAAATGCAGCGGGCGCAGACAAGTCTGCGCCCGCGTGCGGATTTCGGAAACTCATGTCTACACAGCGATTCGCAGTGTTGAGCCGGGCAAACCCGTCAACTCACTCACCGCCCTCTTCGTTGAGCGCGAGATCATCATCGTCGTCATGATCATCATCGTGCATATGCTCGAGTTGCTCTGGAATCGTTGGCAGAATTGGCTTGCCCTCGGCGGTCATCTTGCGCTTGTACGCTTCAACCTTCTGCTTTTCTGGCACGAGAATCATGCCCATGCGACGACCATTCATGCGTGGCGGCACCTCGACCTTCGCGAGATCAGAGAGGCGCTCGATGATGTCCTCCATGCGATCGTCGCCCTTCTGACGGAACGCCATCTCGCGTCCACGGAAGTTCTGCACGATTTGCACGCGGTGACCTTCAATCAGGAAGCGGCGCGCTTGCGCCACGCGAATGTCGACATCGTGCGGATCGATCTTCATCGATCGGCCGAGACGCACTTCCTTCATTTCGGAAGCCTTGCTCTTCGCCTTGTTCGCCTTTTCCTTCTTCGACTGTTCGTACTTGAACTTGCCGAAGTCCATGATCTTGCACACGGGCGGGCGACTGTCGGGCGAAATCTCGACGAGGTCGAGATTCATCTCGTAGGCGCGGCGCTTTGCTTCATCAAGTTCGACAACGCCAAGCATTTCACCTTCCGGGTCGAGGAGGCGCACCGGAGAAATGCGAATGCGGTCGTTGATGCGAGGACCGAAGTCTCTCGAATCTTGGCGTGGTCCCCCAAACGGTCTGCGAGGCGGGTAGATAGGTCGATTCCTTTGAAAGTGTGACGCTTCAGCGGGCGACGGCAGAACGGGTGATGCCACACAGGAACGCGTCGCCCGCGTGCCGAGTGGCTAGATACGCACAACAAAGTTCGTGACGGGTGACAACGACTTCGGTCACACCGACGCAACGCAGGGAGCCTCTGGGAGAGGGCTCAATCATGCGGAGCGGGTGGTTCGAATCGTCATGC
>JASGCF010000300.1 GCA_030054275.1 Limnohabitans sp.
GGTCCGTCAGGCCGCAGAGCAACTTTCAGCACATATGGCGGGCATTTTGCAATCGGTGCACAGCGCGCTCGCGCATGCCAATGTGTACTCACGCGGTGGCCGCATTGCGGTTGGCGCCAATGTTCTTTCGAGTCTTGATATTCGCAGTTGAAGGAGTCGAACATGTCGATCAACGGCGCGCTCCAAATCGGTCAATCCGCCATTCTGGCAAGCCAAGCAGCGATTCAAGTTGCTGGTAACAACATGGCGAATGCAGCAACTCCTGGCTATCACCGCCAAGTTGCCCGCATGTCGCCAAGCCGTCCTGAGTACATCGGGCGTGCGGGCTTTGTAGGTACCGGTGTTCAGTTACAGCGCATCGTTCGTACGGTCGACACAGCGTTGCAAGGGCGCACGCGCGCAGCGATTGCAGATCAAAACGCTGCCGAAATCGATCAGCGGTTTCTCAATGCGATCGAAGCGGTTCGCAACGAATTGTCCGAGCAAGATCTCTCGAGTCGGATGAGTGCGTTTTTCAATAGTTTCAGCGAACTCGCCAACAATCCGAATGATGAAGCGGTGCGCACAGTGGTTGTGCAGCAGGGCAGTGGACTTGCAACAGCCATTCGTGAACTTCGTACCGAACACGCCAATGTGCGACTTGAGATTGATCGCGCACTCGGCGCGACGGTGCGCACCGCAGACGGGTTGCTTGACCAGATTGCAGAGGTCAATCGTCAGATTGTCGATGCAGAGCAGGGCGGTAGCAGCGACGCGAACGCATTGCGCGATCGACGCGACGAGCTGGTGAACGAACTCTCGCAATACCTCGAAGTTTCGACGGTGGAACAGCCAAACGGCGCGCTCGATATTCATGTTGGTTCGATTCCCGTCGTGCTCGCTGGCGAGTCGCGCGGTGTCACCCTTCGTACCGATGCTTCGGCCAACGGAACCACAGTTTCATTGCGAGTGAAGGCAGACGGCAGTTCACTGAACTCCGAGTCAGGGCAGATCGGCGCGCTGTTCACGCAACGCACAGAGACAGTCGATCCAGCGATCAACGATCTCGACACTCTTGCGCGCGAACTCGCCTTTCAGGTGAATCGCGTGCACTCACAAGGGCAGGGCGTGCGCGGATACACGACTGTCACTGGTCTCAACCGCGTGCGCGACGCCAGTGCGAATCTCGGCGCAGACGCAGCAGAGGTTCCGTTTCCCATTCGAAACGGCTCGTTTGAATTGCATGTCACCAACGCATCGACTGGGATTCGTTCGACGGTCTTGGTGCAAGTCGATCCGGCGACGATGTCGCTGAATCAACTCGCGGCACAAATCTCGTCTGCGATGCCAGCCGGAACCGGTTCTGCGAGCGTGACGCCAGATGGCGCACTCAAACTCGACGCGTCGAGTGGATACGAATTGAGTTTTTCAAACGACTCGTCCGGCGCCTTGGCTGCGCTTGGAGTGAATGCATTCTTCGGCGGAAGCGACGCGAGTTCGATTTCGGTGAACGCGGCCATCATCGACAATCCACGGCTCCTTGCATCTGGTCGCGGGCATGTCGCTGGGTCCAACGCCGCAGCGCTTGATATCGCCGGGCTTGAGGATCTTTCGGTCGACGCCTTGGGTGGACGCAGTTTGCGCGGGTACTGGCAATCTCGGACCACCGATTTGGCCGTCCGAACGCAGGCAGCCAACACCAAGGCAGACAGCACGCGACTTGTTCGCGAAAGTCTGGAAGCGCAGGGTCAGGCGACAAGCGGCGTTTCGATCGACGAGGAATCGATCAACATGCTGTCGTACCAGCGGCAGTTTCAGGCCGCTGCCCGCTACATCGCAACGATCGATGAAACGCTGCAAACGCTGTTGACGATCGTCTGAGGCCGCACACGGGCTACTCGCGGGCTTCTCGCGGGCTTCTTGAGGGCTTCTTGAGGACTTCTTGCGGGCCCGCGATGCAAGCGGTCTTGCCCGTGCCGAAACCGCGGCAACATGCATGCGCGAGTCCATACTCAAGTCCACACTCAAGTCCATGTCGTCGGCGGTGCGCCGGCACATGCGCCGTGCTCATTGGGTTGCGATTTTTGTGTTCTCGGGAGATTTCAGTTTTCCATGACACGGTCTCGCGCTAGATTGCGCTTGTCCACATGGGAGTGGTTGAGGGGCTGTCGGTGCGTTTTGCCAACGGTTTGCGTTGGCGGACACGCCCGAGCGGTGTTCGTTTCTCCCTGTTCCCCCAAGCCCACATCTCCCGAAGTCCATCATCTTCCAAAGTCTACAGCGACAGACCGCTGTGCTCGACAGAACGGCTCGTCTGAGCCTTTCGTCAAGCGTTGCACGCCATTTCTTCAGGCGCTGAGTCCCTAAGCGCTTGATTGAACTGATTTGTGTGCGTCAAGGCGGGTCGCCGTGATCCTCGGGCCTTTCTTCCGAGTTCCGCGGCCTTTCACGCGCTGACGGATGTGTGTGCTTCCTCTCGTCCCTCTTTCGATCTCCTGTTCCCGCATTTGAGTCCCCCCCTATGAAGACTACTTTCGCTTCCATCGTTGCTGTCGCAGCAGTCGCAACTTCGGCCTCCGCAGACCTCGTGTGTGGTTGGACAATCACCACAGCCTTTCCGACCGGCACGGGCAATGTCCCAACGGGCGTGACCTACGGCGTCGGCGCGGGCGATCAAGGCGCGCTCACCGCGGGTTCGAGCCTCCTCAGCGTGCACGCGCTCGCCGCAGCAACCTACACATCGCCAGCGGGCAACGGTTCGCAGTACGCCTTCTCGAGCAACAACTGGTCGACTGGCGATTACTACCAAGCCAGTTTCTCGACGCTCGGCTACGACACGATCTCGCTTTCGTGGGATCAGGCTCGTTCGTCGACCGGCCCTGCAACCTTCGAACTCATCATGAGCCTCGATGGCGGCAGCAGCTGGACAACCATCCTCGCTTCCTACACCGTGCTTCAGTCCGGTGGCGGCGGCGCGCCTGGAACATGGTCGTCGACGACCTACAACGCGATCTACTCCTCGTCGACTTCGCTCGCAGGTGCTGAGAACGCATCGAGCGTGATCGTGCGCTTCCGTTCGCTTGTTACCGCGGCCGCAACCGGTTCAAACCGTATCGACAATGTGTTCATCAACGGCAACGCTGTCCCAGCTCCGGGCGCGATTGCACTCCTCGGCCTCGCTGGCATCGTCGGACGTCGTCGCCGCTGAATTGGCGCGCGCGGTCAGAGACCCCCTCTGCCGCGCCCTCCCGTTCAGTGCGCGACATTGTCGCGGGCGGCGGGTGGAAAGACGTTGCTCGACAGCCAGACTCACAGGACCAGCCGAAAGGCTGGTCCTGTGCGTTTTCTGCTGCGTTGTGAAATGCCAGCGGAAGGGGATCTCCGCAAACTCCGGCTCGTTCACACGGGCTGCGAACTTGGCGTGGTCGCCGATACGCAATCGCGCGCTGCGCTTACTCGCATGGGCCCCATGCACCAAGCAGGATCGCCAAGTCCGCTGCATCGACCGTCCCAATTCCATCGAGATTGGCGGGGCTCGTGGTGCTACCCCAAGCGCCCAACAACGCTGCTAAATCAGCAGCGTCCACAGCACCGCTCCCAAGAATATCGCCGACGCATGATGCAGGTGGCGGTGTAAATCGCGTTGCCCAACGGAAACTCGTTCCCAGTTGGTTCACGATGTTCGTCATCGTTTGGGTTTTCCCGTTGATGACATCAATGCGCGTTCCGCCGGTGTAGAGGTAACTTCCGTTGTCGAGGAGATACGCACCGCGCGGCGAAAGAAACACTTCGGGGTATCGGTAACTCCCGAGTTCCGAGCCGTTCGCGTCGTAGAAGAAGAGTCCCCACGGCGCAGAGAAGCCAGCAGCCATCACGCCGCCATCAGGAAGCACCACGAGTTGCTGCGGGAAGTTGATGCCGCTGATGCCGTCCGAGTTGTGGAACGGCGTGGGCGACACAGCACCTGTCGCGCTGACGATTTCGATGTCATCCGTGGTCGAGTTGCCAACAAGGAATCCGGTCCCAAACGACACGATGCCGCGTGGGTCACCCATCGAG
>JASGCF010000301.1 GCA_030054275.1 Limnohabitans sp.
CGCCAACCTCACACCGCTTGCGAAGCCAAAACTCTCGCAGCGCGAGGCGCGCTTGGAATACTGGAAACGCAAACTTCTCGATCTGACGCTGCGCAATCGATTGCTCAACGATCGCGATGCTGCAGGAATCCCGCTTGCTGTGGCTGGCGACGATGCGGTGCACGAGTTCGAAAATTTGTTGTGGGACGAAAAGCCTTTCCGTTTATGTGCAAAAGGCGCGATGCGCGACATGAGCGAAAGCGCGATGGTTGAGGAACTCAAGGAGGGCGTCCTTCGCTCGCAACTCGCAGATTCTGAACTCTCTCAGCGCGGAACCAAGGTGTACCGCGACGCGAAGAGTTCACTTGAAGAAACCGGCGCACGCTCGCTGTTCGTCGCGCTGGGCGTACTCGAATACAAAGTCGAGCAACGCGCAGAGCCATTGCGCGCGCCACTCATTCTTGTTCCCGTTGCCATGGAGCGTATCTCGCGAAGCGAGGGATTCCGCATCAAGCCAGTGCTCGATGACACTGTGCCGAATGTCGCACTGGTCGAGTATTTGCGAATGACGCACGCACTCGATATTGGACTTGCCGCACAATTGAGCGAAGACGGCAAAGGCCTCGATATGCGCACGATTTTGGCGCGCGTGCGCAACTCTGTGAAAAATATTTCGGGTGCGCGCGTGCTTGCTGAAGCCAAACTCCACAACTACTCCTTCAAAAAATTGCCAGTGTTTGAGGAGATGCGTCAACGCAGCAAGGAACTCACCAATCACCCAGTGGTCACTTCGCTTCTTGATCGAAGTGCGAACGCACTTCTTCGCGGAGCGAAACTCGTCGAACCACAAGAGGTCGATGAGAAAGCGTCGTTCGCGACAGTGCGATTCCCACTTGCCGCCGACAGTTCGCAAATCGCGGCGATTCTTTCCGCGACCGATGGAAAGACTTTCGTCTTGCAAGGCCCGCCGGGAACAGGCAAGAGTCAGACCATCACAAATCTGCTGACAGAGTGCATGGCGCGCGGCAAACGCGTGCTGTTTATCGCTGAAAAGAGCGCAGCACTCGAGGTCGTCAGCGAGCGACTTCGCAAGACCGGCCTTGGCGTGTACGCGCTTGATTTACATGCAGATCACGCCACAAAAACGAGTTTCGTGACGCAGATCAAAGCTGCGCTTGAGGCGGTCGATAGTCGCGCGGCGGCAGGCGCATCGAACTTCATCAGCACAGGTGTGCAACTCGACCGCACGCGCAATCGCATCCGCACTGCTGGTCATGCCTTGCACGCTACGCATGAAGATGGCCCGAGCGCGCACGACGCCATCGAACGATTGCAAGCCATCGAAGAACTGCAACACGGTGCAGCAGCGCATCCGGCGCTTGTTGGACAACTTGATGGCGCGTTACCGCTGCAAGCAACTGCCCAAGCGGTCGCGCAGCAAATCACGCGCGTCGATCGTTTGGTAGCCGCGTTCGAGGAACTCCCAGCGAATGCTGCCGCTTTCTTCGCCGACTTCGCGCCCACGCGATTGATCTCTCCGGAAGAAGCGGAGCGCCTTGCACGCGATGCACACGACGCAACAACTTCGCTTGCTCGCGTTGCTGAAACAACAGTCGAACTCGCGCGCACGCTCGGCATTGCACCAGCGACGAATCTTGCCGCCCTGCAAACGCAACTCACCGTTGCACACGCCATCGACACCACGAGCGTTTTCGCTCCGATGCTTGCGGAAGTCGCCCTCGCAAGCGATCACGCCACGCGACTTGAGCGACTCGCGCGCGCTGTAGACGCTGCAAAAGCGGCGCACGATGCCACAACACGCGTCATCGCGAAATATGACATCGGCATCTTGTCGCTTCCGCTTTCCGCGATCGCCGGCGACCTTCGTGCAGCGCGAGAAAAATTCGTTCTGTTCCGTTGGCTTGCAGTGCGCAAAGTGCGCAACGAACTGTTGAGGCTTGCAAAATCGCCACCGACGAGCGACCTTGATGCACTTCTGTCCGAGATGGAGTCACTCATCACCGCGAAGGCTGCGATCGATGCTGCGCAGCCCTTCGCGGCTGAGATTGCACTGCTTGCACAGCAAGCAAACGCTGCATCAAGCACCCCCATCGACTTCACGCTGGCTGCAAAGGCCCTGGAGTCTGCGCGAACATTTGCGCGCGCAGTGCGTGCAGCGATGCCGCGCGAAATGCCCATTCTTGCGCAGCATGTTCCAACAGCACTGCGCGAGCACGCGCTTCTCCCAGCACGCGATGCTGCGCAAAGCGCGCTCGATGCCGCCGTCGCTTCGCTCGCGCAACTCTGCGACGCACAACCCAATCCCGCGCTTGAGTCCGCATCCGCAGAGTTCACCGCAACAACTGCGCGCCTTGTGCGATTCAGAGAAGCATTCCGCGGATTTCCCGCGTGGAGTGCGTTCTCGAAAGCGCGCATCGAAGCCGCACAGTTTCGCTTGGCACCGGTCGCCGACGCATTGCTTGCCGGCACGCTTCATCCGTCTATGGCAGAGGCGGCAGCCGAAGCGGAGTTGCTTGCTGCGTGGACGCGGGAAAAACTACGCACCGAACCAGCGCTCATCGATTGTGGCACAGAGCGCATGCAAGAACTTCGCCGACACTTTGTCGCGAGTATGCAGGAGTATCGCAAGGGTTCGCCTGCATCCGTCGCGCTCACCGTGCGCGATCGTGCGCGCGAAACCCTCGACGATCTCGACGCCGTGGGCATGCGTCAGGCTCGAAGCAAAGTCGATGAACTGCGCGCACTTTCCACTATTCGGCGTCCCATTCGGCGCGTGATGGGCGAGGCTGCGCCAGCGATCGCCGTGCTCAAGCCGATCATCTTGGCCAGCCCCCTCTCTGCGTCGACAATGCTGCCCGCGGAATTTCCGGCGTTCGATCTTGTTGTCTTCGATGAAGCGTCGCAAGTACCCGTCTGGGACGCAGCGTGCGCCATCTTGCGCGCGAAGGCAAGTGTGATCGTGGGCGACTCGAAGCAACTTCCTCCGACGAACTTCTTTGATCGCAAGGAAACAGACGGCGAAACGAGTAGCACTGGCGCTGCCAGCGCCGCGCAGAACGAAGCGTTGCTCGCAGACATGCTCGAACCGCTTGACAGCGTGCTTGAAGAGGCCATCGCCTCTGGTATTCCACAGCGGAGTTTGCTGTGGCATTACCGTTCGCGTGATGAGCGATTGATCGAGTTCTCAAATCGCCGGAGTTATGGCGCGAAGTTGCAGACATTCCCGGCAGCACGGCGCACGCATGCGAATCTTGGTGTTGAGTTCCGCTTCGTCGGCGGCGTCTACGACCGCGCGGGAACCTCGACGAACCGCAAAGAGGCAGAAGCCATCATTGACGAGATTCGTCGCCGCTTACTCTCCGATGACGCGTGCAGCGCGCATCGATCCATCGGCGTCGTGACCTTCAGTGTCGCCCAGCAAACGCTCGTCCAAGATCTCCTCGACGAAGCACTCGATGCCGACGCAAAACTTCGCAGTCGCATGTCGGAGGCTTCCGAGCGCGGTGAACATGTCTTTGTCAAAAATCTCGAGAATGTGCAAGGCGACGAGCGCGCAACCATGCTCTTCTCGATCTGCTACGGACGCGACAAGACAGGTTCACTTTTTCACAACTTCGGACCATTGAATTTGTCGGGCGGCGAGCGGCGACTCAATGTGGCTGTGAGTCGTGCGCGAGAGAAGGTGGTCGTCTTCTCTTCGATCCGCGCATCCGAACTTGATCCAAAGAAGTGCACTTCAAAGGGCGCACAGGACCTTCGCGATTACCTTGCGTTTGCTGAACTCGGCACCATTCCTGCTGCGCGCGACGAAGGCCAACAGCTTGGCGAGATTCATGTCTCGGCCATCGAACGCCGCCTTGCCCGAGCCCTTGAATCCCGCGGATTCCGCGTCGATCTGCATGTCGGTCGCTCGCGCGACTACCGAGTGTCGCTCGCGCTCGCGCTACCTGAGGCGCCCGATGCATGGATCCTCGGCGTCGAACTCGATGGAGCGTTCCATCGCACCGCACCAACAGTGGTTGATCGTGAACTTGTTC
>JASGCF010000025.1:0-4862 GCA_030054275.1 Limnohabitans sp.
ATCGGTATGACCGTGATTCCCGCGGTTGTGCGGTCCTTGAGCGACCAAGATGCTGCAGAACTCGCCCTTGTCGAAAACATCCAGCGCGAGGATCTCAATCCAATGGAGCGCGCGTTCGCCCTGCAGCGTTTGGCAGGCGAATTTTCGATGACTCATCAACAGATCGCCGAGCGCGTTGGTCTTGATCGCGCGTCGGTTTCAAATCTGCTCCGACTTGCTGATCTTGACCCCGTGACAGCGGATGTCATTCGTACGGGCAAGCTTTCGCAAGGTCACGGCAAAGCACTGCTCGCGGTGCACGATCTTGGTCGTCGTGCGGATCTCGCAGCGAAGTCGTTGGCGGGGGATTGGTCTGTACGCGAGCTGGAGCGCCAAGCGCAGCGTCTTTCCAGCGGTGGAGCAACCCAAAATCGTTCGTCATCCGCGGAGGAGCCGTCCGCGCGCCAAGCGAATGTCGCAGACCTTGAGCGTCAATTGTCTGAGCATCTTGGAACCCGCGTCACAATTCAATTAGGGCGCAAGAAAGGGTCAGGACGACTCAGCATCGATTTCTTCAGTCTTGATCAGTTCGATGGCGTGATGCAGAAGATTGGATTCGGCGTTAGAGGGCCATGAAACGCGATATTATAAGACGCTTAGTTGTTTTTCCGATTCCTTCCATCGAAACTTCATCGGTGCTGTCGGTTCGCCGATTCCCACGCAGGTCCATCAAGGATGACGGACCAAGGCCAACGCAGGGATCGCAACATGGACCACAACCAAGCCAGTAGTTTGGAATTCAAGTCGGCGTGGATGCAGCGCCGGGTCGAGCAAGCGCAGTCGATGTACCAACGCGTCTTGGTCGCATGGGCCAGCGATGTTCTCGAACTTCGCCGTATCGGCCGAGCAAACGCTGTGTGGGGAACCGCGCCGAGTCTTGGCTTGGCGAGCGCTGAATACCTCGAACACAACTTTACAGACGACAACCAGTTCGACGAGCCGATGAACGACGCGGCGTAAAAACCGCGCTGGCACGGCACTTGCCCCTCGGCGTCAAATCTGCGGAGGTCGCGCATGTCTGGCATCACTTCAGGAATCGGTCTCGTCAGTGGCATCAACTCGACGCAGATCATTGAGCAACTGTTGGCCCTTGAGGGTCGCGGCAAGTTGCCTATTCAGGCGCGCTACAGCCAAGTGCAGGCATCGAAGACAGCGCTTCTTGATGTGAATGCGCGACTTTTGAACCTCCGCAACTCGGCTTCAAAACTGCGGCTCGGCAATGTCTTCACATCGATGACCGCAACAAGCGCGGATGAAACATCGCTCGCTGCGCGCGCATCGAAAGACACGCCGCCCGGAACCTATCAATTCACTGTCGGACGGTTGGTATCCACAAGCCAAATTCTTTCGCGCGGCTTTGCAACCAAAGATGCGACTCCGCTCGGGCTCGACAACTTGAGTTTCGAGTGGGGCGACGCGGGCCTTGAGCGCGATCTTGTGCTTTCTGATCTTCGCGGTGGTGAGGGAATCTCGCGCGGCAAGATCACGATCAGAGACGGCCTCGGGCGCGAGGACACGATTGATCTTTCCACAGCCGTAACACTCGGTGATGTGATGGCGCGCATCAACGCAGCCAACAATGCCGAAGTTGATGCCTATATCGAGAACGAGCGCTTGGTGATCAGCGATGAATCAGGTGGTCCTGGATCATTGATTATTGCGGATGTCGGCAGCGGATTGACCGCTGAGCAACTTGGTATCCGCGGCACACATACTTCGCAAGAAGTCACCGGCGCACAACTCAATCAACTCGGCCTTTCGACAGCACTTGCCTCATTGAACGATGGCACCGGTGTTTTCGTTCGTGACAATGTCGTTGACTTCCGCATCAAGGTCGACGGTACGACCTACGACATCTCACTCGGGCGAGAAGATCAACCAATTGCAAACTCGACCAAACTGTCGGATCTCAACAATGGTCTTGGTATCAAGATCAACACCACCGATGCGGACGATTTCAAGGTTGTGACTTCGACAGGCGTGACCGTTGGTATCAACCTTGGTGCGGTCGTGGTCGATGGCGAAGTACAAGACGATGCCGTTGAAACAGTGGGGCAGATGCTCACGCGTATCAACGCGGAGTTGGAGGCTGATCTAGGCGCTGGACAAGTGGTGGTGTCGCTGCGCAGTGATGGCAAGGGTTTCGTTGTCACAGATTCAATGGGCGGATCCGGACCCGTGAAGGTGCTCGGATCTGGTCCGAATCTTGATCGCACTGCGAAAGATCTTGGAATCTTTACTGGCGCGATTGATTCTGGCCCAACCACACTCACAGGCAACATCGTGCGCAACAAAGTGGCGACACCGCGCGCGTCGACGATCGAAGACATCATTGCGCGCATCAGCGATCAAACATCAAACGCTGTGACAGCATCGATCGCGTCGGGTGGTACAGGCCTCACACTGTCGGTTGCCGGCGGCTCAACAGTTGAAGTGCTTGCTGGCACGACAGACGGTTCATCGTTCGGAGCAACCGTTGGAGAACGAACAGCGCGTGACCTCGGGCTTTTCGGCCTCAGTGGCACCGGCTCTGTCACAAGTACGCGTATCGCAGCCGCCGTGGGCACGGTGCGAACCGCGCGACTTTTCGGCGGCCAAGGACTCGGAACACCTGGCACGCTGACGCTCACCGATCGAAATGGAAATGCGTTTGACTTCACGAACTTCGCTGCGCATGACACGGTTGCTGGCTTGATTCGCGCGATCAACACAGACGCGAAGAATAACGGTGTCGATGTGCGCCTTGAGGTTTCGGATAGCGGTCGAGGCCTGTTGGCGCGCGATGTTGGCGATGGCAACGGAACGATGTCGATCAGTGGTTCCGCAGCCACAAGCCTGGGAATCGCAGGATCGATTGCAGGTGATGCGATTCGAGGAAGCGACCTTGATCGGCAGCACCTGACGCTTGGCACGAAGTTGTCGTCACTCGCATTCGGAAAGGGCGTTGGAACCGGAACCTTCCGAATCACCGATTCGAGTGGCGATAGTGCGATCGTGGATATCGATGCGACCGCATCGACGATCTACGATGTGATGAGCGAGATCAATTCGCGTGGACTGTTCGTCGAAGCGCGTTTGAATGCGACGGGCGACGGCATCGAGTTGGTCGACACGAATACCGGCACTGCATCCAACGCCATCAAAGTTGCGGATGTGAGTGGTGCTGTTGCGAAGGGTATTGGGCTGGTTGGTCAGGCCGCTTCTGCCGGTGCAAATCTCATCGGATCACTTGAGAAAACGGTCGATCTCGAAACCACAGACACATTGGCGGATGTTGTTCGAAAACTCAACGACGCGAAGATTCCAGTCGCGGCATCGATCGTGAATGCAGGATCTGGCACGCAGCCATTTCGATTGAGCATCAGTTCGATCGTTGGCGGAACCAACGGCCAGTTGCTCATGGATACAGGCAGCGTTGATCTTGGCATGGTGCGTACGAGTGAAGGGCGCGATGCATCGCTCTTCCTTGGAACTGGCGATCCGGCTACGGCATTCCTCTACACCAGCGCAACGAACACATTCAAAGATGTGGTGTCTGGTTTGGAGGTCGATGCGAAGAAGGCGGGTGCAACGGTTTCCGTCGATGTTGCGCGTGATGTGGTGGGCATGGTCGAAGGCGTCAAGCAATTGGTGACGACAGTCAACGACGCGCTTGGACGCATTGGGGAGTACGACAAGTACGACGACGAAACGAAGAAGAAGGGCCCGTTGCTTGGCAACCCTGTTGTTGCACGCGTACGACAACAACTCATCCAAACGGCGCAGGGCCCTGCGAAGGGTGTTGAGGGTCGCTATCGATTCCTTTCGCAAGTTGGCATTCGCTTTGGGAAAGAAGGTCAACTTCAATTCGATGAAGCGAAGTTCCGTGCTGCCTACGACACAGATCCAGCAGCCGTTGAGGAATTGTTCACAGCGTTTGAAATTCAATCGACCTCGTCGAACTCACCTGTTGCAGGCGTGACGGTGGAGCAGACGACAACGACCTATTCCAAACTTGGCTTCGGCGACTTGTTTGATCAGTTGTTGAAGAAGCTCACCAACTCTGTCGACGGCGTCACGACGGTGGCTGATCGCGGATTGCAATCGCAACTTGACGGACTGAAGGATCGACTCGATCGCTTCGACGCGCGCTTGGAAACGAAGCGTCAACGCTACTTGGCCCAGTTCTCAGCGATGGAGTCAACCCTCGCGCGCTTGCAAACACAGCAGTCATCGCTTGGCAGCCTGTCGGCAAATGTGGCCATGATCGGTTGATGACAAGTTTGCGCCGTGCGCGTTTCTGTTCCGAAAGTTGGGCACGACTCGTGCCGATGGATCTCCCGATGGCTACGACGACCTCCAACGGATCACAGGCGTATCTCCGCACCAAGGTCATGACCGCGAGTCCCGCGGAATTGCGACTGATGCTCTTCGACGGAGCAATCCGGTTCACCGAGCAGGCGCGCCGCGGATACGAATCGAAAGACTTCGAATTGGCGTTCGAGGGCACCACGAAGGCCCAAGCAATTCTGCTTGAGTTGATGAACGCGCTGCGTCCCGACCAAGCGCCAGAACTCTGCGATCGATTGGGTGCGTTGTACACATTCCTTTATCGCAAACTGGTCGAATCGAGTCTCTCGAAGGATCTCGCTGGCTTCGACGAGGTGCTCAAACTCTTGCGTTTCGAGCGCGAGACTTGGGCACTCTGCCTTGAGGAGTTGTCCCACGAGAACCGCGCTGCGAGTTCGATGCAAGAATTGCCGAAAGTGACAGCGCATTCTGCGGTTGCGCACGGGAACTCGAGTGCGATTGACTCGACACAGCGAGTTTCGTTTCGTGGTTGA
>JASGCF010000025.1:4962-17670 GCA_030054275.1 Limnohabitans sp.
AGATGTGGTTGAAAAAGATGTGGTTGAACGAGATGTTCAGAAAAGTCCGAGAATGGGGCTATCTCGATCACCACAGAGATTGCACGCAAGTCAAGCAATCTTCACCGTGCTGCTTGACGAGAGGCTCCCGATTGGCCGATAGAGTGGCGCTCTTTCGTCGGTTTCGGACATGTCCAATCGGCGAATCGTTTGCACAGATGGATTGCGCCCCGTGATAGGACTTCGTGATAGCGCTCAGTGAATGTAAGGATTAGACATGTCTACCGCAATGAACAATGTCGCGTCGAACCTTCTCGCCCGCATCGAACGCTGTGAAGCGAAGATTGGCGTGATTGGTCTTGGCTATGTCGGATTGCCGCTCGCCCATGCGTTGCACCAAGGCGGGTTACCGATTCTTGGCTTTGACATTGATCAAGCGAAGATTGACGCGATTCGCGAGGGCCGCAACTATCTCGTGCACTTGGGGAACGAACTCATCACCACGCTTCGTGATTCGAAGCGATTCGAAGGCACGACCGACTTCGGTCGGCTTGGCGAAGCAGATGTGATCATCGTCTGTGTGCCAACTCCCCTTGGGAAGCACTGGGAACCAGACATTTCGTACATCCTGCAAACAGCAGAAGCCATCGGTAAGACGCTGCGTCAGGGACAGCTCATCATTCTCGAGTCGACGACTTATCCGCGTACAACCCGCGACGACATGATGCCAGCCATCATGGCTGCGGCCGGTGATCGCGCGAAGACTTTGGAGATTGGCCGCGATGTGTTTGGCGCATTCAGTCCAGAGCGCGAAGATCCGGGTCGCAAGTCACACTCGACAAGCACCATTCCAAAGCTCGTCGGTGGTCTTGATGACGCATCGACGGAACTTGCATCCGCGGTGTATCGCAAGGGCGTGACAACAGTGGTGCCTGTGAAGACAGCAGAGATCGCCGAGAGCGCGAAGCTTCTTGAGAACATCTTCCGCGCAGTGAACATCGCACTCGTGAATGAAATGAAGGTGGTTCTCGACGCCATGGGCATCGATGTGTGGGAAGTCGTTCGTGCAGCGGGCACGAAGCCATTCGGCTTTATGCCGTTCTTCCCAGGTCCAGGTCTCGGCGGTCACTGCATTCCGATCGATCCGTTCTATCTCACATGGAAGGCGCGTGAATACGGTCACTCGACCCGATTCATTGAGCTCGCTGGCGAGATCAACACCTCGATGCCGCACTATGTGGTTGATCGCACCGCAGAAGCGTTGAATGGACAAGGGAAGCCGATGAAGGGATCACGCATTCTCGTGGTTGGCCTGGCATACAAGGCCGACATCGATGATGTGCGCGAAAGCCCATCGTTTGAGTTGATTGAATTGTGCCGCGCTCGTGGTGCACAAGTGGATTACTACGACCCGCTTGTGCCGGCGACATGGGCAGGCCGGAAGCACGATCTCAAGATGACCTCTGTCGCATACGACGAGAAGACCATCTCGGGATACGACTGCGTGTTGATTTCGACCGCGCACTCGAAAATGGATTACGGCCTCATTGCGCGCAACGCGAAGTTGTGTGTCGACACCCGCGACGCAATGCGTGCGTACGAGCGCGAGATGGGACAGCGGCTTACCCGCGCCTAAGCGATGTCGGGTTCGGCCCAAAGAGGCGTGCGAGAATCACCTGCGCAGGGCTTTGCAGCGCAGGCTGCGTCTGGCTCTGCATGGACAACGGCTCAGACCGTGGCGAACAAATTCGTCACGGTCTTTGCCATGTTGGCGATCGCGCGATTTCTTTCGCCAGCAGAACTTGGCCTCGCCAATCTCGCGGTGAGCATCGGAGCATTTTGCTTCATCTTCGCGCCGTTTGTGATGGGTGATGTTCTGATCGCAGAGTCGAAGCGATTCGATGCGCTCTCGGGTGTTGCAGGTCGATTGTCGTGGGCTGCAGGCTGGACGATGTTCGCCATCGTTGCAGCGATCGCTGTGCCAATTGAGCGCTGGAAGGGCGAGGCTGGACTTGCATTCTTGGTGGGTGTGACCGCGCTTCGGCCACTTGCGGATGCGGTGCTCGTCGTTGCGTTTGCGCGTGCGCGTATTGATCTTGACTATCGTCGTATCGCACGCACGGATGGATTGGTCAATCTACTGGCGACACTCGTCAGTGTTTCCATGGCATGGCTCGGCGCTGGTCCAGTTTCTGTCACGCTTCCTCCGATTGCAGCGTTGGCCGTGCGCGGATGGATCTATCGACGCGATTATCACGGGCGACTTGATCACACCGTGCATGCCGAATACCGCGCAGAGATTGGGCGCAAATTCGCAGTCGCGTCGATTGGTCAGTATGCAAACAATGTGCTGATGGTGCTTGAAGTACTGGTACTTGGCATGTTCGCAACCAAGGCAGAGATTGGTTTCTTTGGTCTGGCATTCCAACTTGCAGTTCAAGCGAACACGATCATCGCAGCGCAACTTGGCGCTGTGTTGCAACCGATCTTTGGTCATATCCAAGAAGATCCAGCGCGTCAGATTGGTGCATTTGTTCGGGCAACTCGTTTGCTCTCCGCGGTTGCTGTGCCGATGTCGGTCATGCAGGCGGCGCTGGCGATTCCGGCCTTTGCAGTGCTCTTTGAAGCAAAGTGGACTGGCGCGATCGCGCCGTTTGTTGCACTCTCCTTGGCCCAGTCGTTTGTGTTTGTGACGGCACCGGCGATTGCGTTGCTCAAAGCGCAAGGTCGTTTCACTGTGTATCTCGCATGGCAGTTTGGCCAACTTGGCATTGCAACGATCGTCTTTCTGTGTGCAACGGCGTGGGAATGGGGCGGGGGCATGTCGCTTGAAATGGCGACAGCCTGCGGAATTCCAACAGATGCCGATGGTGGACGATCGCTCGCAATCGCGGTTGCAAGTGCTCTGGTGTGGGCGGCGTCTTGTCCGATTGCAGTTTTCCTTGCGGGACGCCCTGCGCATCTTGGAAAGCGCACGACACTTGGCATCTTCTTCCAACCGTGGATCATCGCTGGCCCATGCGCACTTTTGATGGTGTTCGCGTGGGTCAGATTGCGAATGGCGCTTCCGATGATGTGGGCAGACCTACTCACATTGTTGGTCGTTGGTCCAGCGTTTTTGCTTGTTGCCATTCTTGGATGTGTGTGGAGTCGTCACGATTCGCGTGAAGACTTCCGTCGCGTGATTGGTCGATTCCGCCGTCGCGGATCGTGAGATCAGCCTGCGAAATTTCTGGCACGAGATGTAGGACAAGCGAACACCGCGATCGCTACGATCGCGTGATGCTTCGCCCACTCTTGCGTGCGCTTTCCGTCATGGTTGTTTTCTCGGGGTCGTTTGGGTGTCACGCGACCACCGCGATCGCGAGTGAACAACTTGCGTCGCAGCGTACACCGGAGATCTGGGCTACAGCGTGGCGTCGCGTACCGCGTGATTGCACGCCGATTTCAACAATGATTCGACTTGAAGGCGAGTTTGTGCCCGGCAAACCGAACAAGTTGCCCGACGCTGTTGCGATTGCTCGTGCGACGCAATCCGCACCACCAGGACAGGCCGCGATTCTTTGGTGGCGCTATGCGAACAGCCTGTTCGACTTCAAGCAGGACTTCACTGCTGGTGGCGTGGCGACGCCGTGGGCAACCGCTGCTGGAGCTGCGGTGCGCAACGAATGGGAACAGTGGCTGCGAAATTTTGTGCAAGCCGGCGGTCGTCTTGATGTTTTGGTTGGTGACTGCGAGCAGCCTGCGCGGTTTCGAATGTGGGCTTTGACAGCACAAGAGATGGACGCGCTCTTGAAGGATCCACGCGCAGGACAGCCGCGATTCGGTGCGTCACCACTGCGTGGACTTGTACAAGGCATGGACATCTTCAAGGCGAAGTCACCGGCAAACTCGAACGACTACTTCGTCTGGAACAAGGCGATGGGAACTCTGACTGCCGCTGCGATACAGGAATCGATCTTCCTACCCGCGCGCGCGCAATTTCCGAAGTTGATCGGGAGCAACTATGAAGGCGTGCGCATGACGGATCGTCCAGCGCCAGATTTGAATGGGCATGCGCAGCCGGAGGATTGCCTTGTCGGCACGCACGCAGCGCCATCGTGTTACGGCCGGATTGAGCAACTCGAAACTGCATGGTGGATCGACCCTCAAGACTCGACGCAGGTCGCGAAATCGGGAACGCAACGCTTCACGAAGACGCCATGGAACGCATTTCTCCTTGATGTGCAACTGGCTCGCGCGTGTCGCCGCAGTGCGCCAGCAGTTCCTCTTGCGCCATGGGTTGCACAGCCAGCGTGGAGTGGCGATCGTGGCGAGGTGCCGTATCCAACGGACCAGCGTTGTTGGGATGAGATGGTGCGACATGTCGCATTGCTTGGCACAGAGTTCTTTCACTACTGGAATCCGCCTGAGGCATTCGCGAAGCGAGGCGGCGATGGCATTGCGCAGCGGATCGCCGATCAGTGCTCGCAGCGATTTGCGCTGGTGTTGCGTGATATCAACAGTGTGACTCGCGGCCGAGTCGTGGAGTCGGCGTCTACGAAACCGATTTCACTGCGCGCAGAAGTTGTGACAACCGGTGCGAAGCGCGTCGACGGCAAGTGGGTGTGGCGCACGAGTGCGCGTCCAGGTGTTCGAGCGCTGCGCGATCGAAAGAGTCGCGCAGTCGTCGAACTTGCGTCAAACGAACTTGGCCGCTGGGATGTGACCGAGGAACCGACACCACCTGACTATGAAATCGCGGCGTTTCGAGAAGAGCAGCCGACGGTCAGGCCAACTCCGCAGTCGAAGCCAGTTCCGGCCATCAAACCTTCGGGTGATCGTTTCTGAGCGATGTGCCATCACGAATCGTGATTCGATGCGTGAAACTCGTGGCCCGCATTGCGAAGCGTTTGTTCGCGTCGCGCAATCTCGAGGTCATGCTCGACCATCATCACAGCGAGCTCCCGCACGGAAGTGCGAGGCGTCCATCCCAGTTTTGATTTTGCCTTCGAGGCATCACCGAGCAACTGTTCGACTTCTGCAGGTCGGAAGTATCGCGGATCCACCTCGACGAAATCGCGATAGTCGAGGCCGACATGTCCGAAGGCGAGCTCACAGAAGGCTCGCACGCTGATCATCTCACCTGTTGCGACCACATAATCGTCTGGTGTTTCTTGTTGAAGCATGAGCCACATCGCTTCGACATAATCGCCAGCGAATCCCCAGTCGCGCAGTGCGTCGAGATTTCCGAGGAACAACTTCTTCTGAAGGCCCAATTTGATTCGACCAACTGCGCGGGTGATCTTGCGTGTGACGAATGTTTCACCACGCCGAGGGCTTTCGTGATTGAACAGAATCCCGCACGAAGCATGCATGCCGTAACTTTCGCGATAGTTGACGGTGATCCAGTGACCGAAGACCTTCGCACAGCCGTATGGCGAGCGAGGCCAAAACGGAGTTGTCTCGCGTTGTGGAACTTCCTGCACCTTGCCGAACATCTCGCTCGATGACGCTTGGTAGAAGCGTACAGAGTGTCCAGTGTGTTGTTCGTGCACACGAATTGCTTCAAGCAGTTTCAAGACACCAGTCGCATCGACATCCGCTGTGAAGACAGGCTGATCGAACGAGACGCGGACATGGCTTTGTGCGCCGAGGTTGTAGACCTCGTTCGGTTGGACTTGGTCCATCAGGCGAGCGAGACTGTTGGCATCGGCAAGATCTCCATAATGCAAGCGAAGTCGTGGCGAACCTTCATGGGGATCTTGATAGAGATGGTCGATGCGCCATGTCGAGATCGATGAACTTCGACGAACGATCCCATGCACCTCGTAGCCCTTGGCGATGAGCAACTCAGCGAGGTAACTCCCATCCTGCCCCGTGATGCCCGTGATCAATGCGCGCTTCGTTGGGTCGACCATAGTGGGAGAATATCGACGGGCCGGATGAGGTTCGGTGACAACGAGAATTCGACTCCGGCGCGTGGCTCATCCGATAGTGGCGAGGTGATCGTGCATGTCATCGATGATCTTCTTCCTGAGAGTGGCGGTCCGACCACCGTCGTTGTGGAACTCACTCGGCAGCAGGCATTGGCGGGAATGAAGGTTGGTGTGGTGTGTCGACGCGCTCCGGCAGGCGGGGTTGAGAGCCCGTCGTTGCGCGCTGCATGGGCAGGGCTTGACATCGCCTTTGAGGAACTGAGCCCTCAGAGTTCGTGGAGCGTGCGCAAGCGATTGCTCGCATCGACACTGGCGCGTTGGCAACCACGCGTGCTTCATTTGCATTGCATGTGGGAGCGTTTGGTGCGCGAGACCGCAATCATTGCGCGCCGCAATCAAGTGCCGTGGGTGCTCTCCACCCACGGGATGATGCATCCACAAGCAATCGGTCGTGGATGGTTGAAGAAGTACGCGTATCTGTGGTTGCTCGGGCCGCACTTCGCTGGCGCGCGGGAAGTGCTGACACTCAACCAAGAAGAGACCGACTTTCTTATCCGTCGATTTCACTCATACAGCAGCGTGCTCCCAAACGGCATCGATGTTTCGCAATACAAGTGCAGTAGCGACAGGCATTTCCGGCAAAAATTTCCCCACCTTGCTGAGACACGGAACATCCTGTTCATGGGTCGATTGAACCCAATCAAGGGCATCGATCTGCTCATCGACGCCTTCGCGTTCGGTGTCGCACAGGGGATTCCGCACCAACTGCTGATTGTCGGTCCAGACGGTGGAATGGAGTCGAAACTACGCCAACAGGTTGCTGCAAAGGGCCTGCAGAACCGAGTGCATTTCCTAGGGCCGCTGTTCGGTGAAGCGAAACTCTCCGCCTTCCGTTCCTGCGAGATCTTCGCACATCGCCCCAGATTCGAAGGATTTGGACTCACGATCGTCGAAGCAATGGCAAGTGAGAAGCCGGTGGTGACGACGCGCGCGTGCAAACTAGACAGCGCAGCGGAAGCGGGCGCATTGATCATGGCTGAAGACACCGATATTGGATTTGCGCAGGCGCTGGTCGAACTCGCGGGTGACGCGGCATTGCGAAGGTCTGTGGCAACTCGAGCTGTGCAGTGGGCGAGCGAGAAATACGACTGGCCGAGCGTGGCCGAGCAAGCGTCGCGCGCCTATGAACGCGCACGCGCTCAGGCGAGCGCTTGAGCCGGAATTGGCTTGATGAGGGATCGGCGCGGTGCCGATAGAAGGGGGCTTGCTGCAGAAGCCCGACCCATCTCCGCCGCTGCATTCCGTCGAACATGTGTCACCGCTTGTCGGTCGACGCGTTGTTGTGACAGGTGGTGCAGGTTTCCTTGGTGCCGCCGTGACACGCACACTCGCTGAGCGTGGAGTGAAGCAGGTGTTCGTTCCGCGTCGTCGCGAATTTGATCTTACGACTGAGGCGGGAGTCGAGCGGCTTTTCTGTGAGCATCAACCCGAAGTCATCATCCACCTTGCTGCGGAGGTGGGTGGCATCGGCGCCAACCAGCAGAACCCCGGCCGTTATTTCTATGCCAACATGGCGATGTCGCTGCACCTGATTGAGGCAGCGCGCCGATGTGGCGTCGAACGGTTCGTGCACACCGGAACAATTTGCTCGTATCCCAAGTTCACGCCAGTGCCGTTTCATGAAGACGCGCTGTGGGACGGCTATCCAGAGGAAACCAATGCACCGTACGGCGTTGCGAAGAAAGCGGCGCTTGTGATGCTTGATGGATACCGCCGCCAATACGGCCTGCGCTCTGCGTATGTGTTGCCAGTGAATCTCTTTGGACCACGCGACAACTTTGATCTCGGCACTTCACATGTCATTCCTGCGCTGATCCGCAAATGCGTTGAGGCTGTCGAGTGCGGTGCGCCGTTCATTGAGTGTTGGGGCACCGGAAGCGCGAGTCGTGAATTCTTGTATGTCGACGATGCTGCAACTGGAATTGTGCGTGCAGCGGAGTGCATGGATGAGCCTGTCCCCATCAATCTCGGAACAGGATCAGAAATCACGATCCGATCGCTGGTGCACTTGGTTGCGCAGACTTGCGAGTTTACTGGCGAGATTCGATGGGATCCGTCACGACCCGACGGACAGCCGCGACGATGCGTCGATGCGCGGCGCGCGGAGTCGTTACTTGGTTGGAAAGCAACGGTGGGTCTTGAGGAAGGATTGCGGCGAACAGTGGATTGGTACCGCGGTCATCTCAGCACGATTCGAACTCAAACATGTTGAATACAGACCATCCGTCGAAACCACGACTTGAAATCACGACTTGAATTCCGCCACTCTGAGACCTTGCGAATGTCCTGATGCGTGTACTTCTGATTAACCAAGCTTTCTATCCCGATGTCGCGGCGACTGCGCAGCATGCGCATGACCTCGCGCGATATCTCGTGGAACATGGTCATGAAGTCACGGCGATCGCGTCGCGTTCTGTGTACGGTGGAAAGGGTGCGGCTTTCTCGGCGCGGGAATCGGTGGATGGCATCGAGATCATTCGGGTTGGTTCAAGCATCTTTGGAAAATCGTCGATCGCCGCACGCTTGATCGACTCAGGCCTGTTTCATTTGCCCGCTATTTGGCGCGCGATCACGATGAAGCGTCATGATGTCGTGGTGTGCCTCACGACGCCACCGTTTGTTGCCGGTGTTGGTTGGGTCACGCGACTCTTGCGACGAACGCCGTTCGTCTATTGGGCGCTTGATCTCTATCCCGATCTTCCTGTTGCATGTGGTGTGGTGCGGCAAGACTCGTTGCTCGCACACTTCTTAGAGCGGGTGAATCGCTTCTTCATGCGGCGTGCAGATCGCATTGTGGTGATTGGTCGCTGCATGGAAGCACGCGTGATTGGCAAGGGCGTGCCCGCGTCGAAGATTGCGCGCATCAATGTCTGGAGCGATCAGGACGAAGTGCGCCCAGTGACGCGCGAAGCAAACTCATATCGGCGTGCATGGGGCGTTGGTGATCGTTTGCTTGTGATGTATTCCGGCAACTTTGGCATCGGACACGATGTGGAAACCATCGCAGATGCGGTTGATCGACTTGGCAGCGCACGCGACATCCATTTCGCCTTTGTTGGTGGCGGAAAGCGCAAATCGCAACTCATCCATGCGCTGCGTGCCCGCGGGCTTACAAACTTTATCGATGCACCGTATCAACCTCGCGAACGACTCGATGAACTCTTAAGCGCAGGTGATGTACACCTCGCAAGTTTGCGCGAAGGTATCGAGGGCATCATGGTGCCCAGCAAGTTGTTTGGTGTACTCGCAGCTGCGCGACCTGTCATCTTCATTGGCTCATCGAAGAGCGAAGTCGCCGAGGTGATTCGGGAAGAGCAGTGCGGCGCTGTGGTTTCGTGTGGCGACGGCGAGGGATTGGCGCGTGAGATCGTCGCGTACGAACGCGATCGCGCACGAGCGGATCGCGAAGGGCAACGCGGTAGGCAAGCGCTCGTTGATCGATGGAGTGCGCGGCACGCACTCGCGCGTTGGCTTGCGCTTCTTGAAAGTGTGACACGAGCTTCATCGAAGTCTTCAAGAACTTCGGAGGGTCGGTCTGAAAATGAATGACACGAGATGGAAAGCACTATGAGTTCAGAGAATCGTCCACCACTTCGCGTTCTTCTCGTCACGGAAAATGATCCGCTGTATGTGCGGCAATTTTTCGATGTGTTCTTTGATGAACTTCCCCGCGATCGTGTTGAACTTGTCGGCGTGACAGTTGCGCGAGCATTTCATGAGCCGCTCACGAAGACAGCCCAACGCGTACGGCGGTTCTATGGCACAGTCGATTTCTGTCGCTTGCTCCCACGCTACATCTTCGCGAAGTTGTCTGGACAATCGATTGCAACGCTCGCTGCCAAAAAAGGCTTTCCGCTGCTTGATGCTGCGAGCGTGAATTCGCAAGAGTACATCGATGCCGTGACGGCGCTGAAGCCAGAGATGATCGTTTCGGTCGCTGCGCCTGAGATCTTCAAATCACCACTCTTGAAAGTCGCATCGATCGGATGCCTCAACATTCACTCGGGCAAGATTCCTGAGTATCGCGGCATGATGCCCACTTTCTGGCAGATGCTGGAGAAGAAGCCGGCCGTCACGGTCACTGTGCACGAGATGGTTCCGAAGCTCGACGCTGGCGGCGTGGTCGATACATTCGATTTTCCGCTGCGGGAACGCGACTCACTTGATCGAGTGATTTCAGGGACAAAGCAAGAGGGTGCGCGACTCATGATTCGCGTACTTGAACGCATCGCTGCGTCCCGCACATTTCCACCGACCACGCCACTGGATATGTCAAAGGCAAGACTTTTTAAGTTCCCGCAACCGAGTGATGTGCGTGAGTTCAGAGCGCTTGGGCACACGATGCTGTGAAAGTAGGGCGTCTTTCTCGGCGTGTGCATCGCGTGCAACGCTTGAAACTTTGTGTGATCCCCTGAACTGTCTTCTGCTTCATGCGTTGAGAGTGTTTCAATGACTGCACAGCAATCCCCACTCAATGCACTGAGTTTCGATATCGAAGACTGGTTCCACATTGTGGACATTCCGGGCCTCGAAGATCCCGCAACTTGGGAAGGTCGCGAGTCGCTGGTCGAACGACGCACCGATGACATTCTGGCAGCCCTCGCGCGACACGAGGCGCGGGCAACATTTTTCGTCCTTGGTTGGATCGCAGAGCGGCATCCCGCTTTGGTGCGACGCATCGCGCAGGCAGGGCACGAACTTGCATCACACTCGTACTGGCATCGTCGTGTGTACACATTGACGCCGGACGAATTTCGGCGTGACACCATCGAGTCGCTTGATGCAATCGAGCGTGCGTGCGGCGTTCGTCCGAAGGGATATCGAGCGCCGAGTTTTTCGATTCTTGAGGGAACCGAGTGGGCGTTTGATGTGCTGCTTGATTGTGGGATCACATGGGATGCAAGCCTCTTCCCAGCACCGCGCGGACACGGTGGGTATCCATGTTCTGATGCGCCACATGTCTTCCGTGCGCTGCCGTCTGGACGCACGATGCCGGAGTTACCTTTAGGCGTGATGCGTGTTGCAGGTCGCGGGTTGTGCTTCTCTGGTGGCGGTTACATGCGATTGTTGCCTTCGTGGGTGATTGAGCGCGGCTTTACGCAATTCGCGCGACGAGGCTTGCCTGTTGTGATCTACCTGCATCCGCGAGACTTCGCGCCAGAATGTCCGCGCGTCCCGATGCCGTTCCATCGAAAGTTCAAGTGCTATGTGGGTATGAATACAACCATGCGCAAACTCGAGTCACTGCTCAAGCGTCACCGATTCGCGCCATGTGGTGAGGTACTCGTGCAATCGGGCGTGATGCACGCCGCGTAGATTCTGGTGAACTCTCGCGCTCTTCTCGCGATATGCTCGGCACCATGACAGACAGCACGGTTCACGGTATTCATCCGAGTATGGAGATGCGACTCTACAACACGCTCACGAGATCGCTTGAGGCGATTCGTCCCATCGCAGCCAATGGAACGATGACCTTCTACTCGTGCGGACCGACTGTTTACGACGACGCGCATATTGGCAACTTCCGTTCGTTTCTCAACGCAGACATTTTGCGGCGCGCGTTGGAGTTGCACGGCTTTTCTGTCAAGCATGTCATGAACATCACGGATGTTGGGCACATGACGGAAGATGACGCAGCCGATGGTGGCGGCGAAGACAAGATGGCGTTGGCGGGACGCAGAATTGCCGAAGCAAAGAAGTCGGGCAAGTTGCCGGTTGGCGTCGAGATCGATGCAGCCGATCCGTATGCGATTGCCGAGTTTTACGCGCAGCGATTTCTCGAAGATGCGCGACACTTAGGTTTGAAGGTTGCGATCGAAGAGCGCATGCATCCAGAGTTGATGCCGCGTCCGACGCGCTGTGTACCTCAGATGATCGCGTTGGTTGAACAATTGGTTGCGCGTGGTCATGCGTATGTCGCAGCGGACGGCGTGGTGTACTTCAGCGTGCAGAGTTTCCCCGCGTATGGACGGCTCTCCGGTAACACGCTTGATCATTTGCGTGAAGGTGAAGGTGGCCGCATCAGCGCGGAGCATCAGGCCGTCAAGCGACACCCTGCCGACTTCATGCTGTGGAAGCCAGATCCGACACACCTGATGCGCTGGCCGAGTCCGTGGGGCGAGGGGTATCCAGGCTGGCATCTTGAATGCAGTGCTATGGCGCGCATGCTGCTCGGTGATGAGATTGATCTGCACTCAGGCGGCGAAGACAACATCTTCCCGCACCACGAGTGCGAAGTTGCCCAAAGTTGCTGCGCGAGCGGCCATGCGACATTCGCGCGCGTGTGGTTTCACACGCGACATCTGCAGGTCGAAGGCGAGAAGATGTCGAAGTCGAAGGGCAACTTCTTTACGGCTCGTGATCTCTTTGCGAAGGGCGTCACACCAGCTGCACTTCGGCTCGAACTTGTTCGCACGCATTACCGCACGAACTCAAACTTCACGATGCAAGGCCTGCGCGATTGTCAGCGCATGATTGATCGGTGGTGTGTGGCGCGGGCCGCGCTTCTTGAGCGTTCGGTCCATTCCTCTGGGAGTCCTTCGCCGCGTGCGGCCAACACGGGACCGTTTCAGCGCGCCCTTGTCGAGTTCAAGGAGTCGCTTGCGGACGATCTCAATCTCGCCCGCGCGATCGCGGCGCTCAACACTGCAATCGGCGAGCCGACAAGCGGCGACGCGCACGCGGAACTTGCCGCACTTGTTGCGATGGACTTGGTGCTTGGCTTCTTCGAGCGGAACGCACCACTTGCGTC
>JASGCF010000302.1 GCA_030054275.1 Limnohabitans sp.
GGCAATCGAAGATCGCTGTTCTCGGAGTGATCGTTCGCCTGCCGCCGCCCGAGCAGTTGGCGCGCGGCGATTTTGATCTCGTCATTCGTCGCCTGGCGGATGACATCGCCTTTGGCAGCGACAACTCACGCCTTCTGGGAAGCGGACTGGAATACGCAGGTTCGCGGCCGTATGTCCCTGGCGACTCGGTTCGCCTTCTCAACTGGCGGCTCTCCGCGCGAACTGCAAAGCCCTATGTTCGCGAATACGAAGCGTTGAAACGCACCAGTATGTACATCGTTGTAGATACCTCTACATCGATGACTGTCACATCGGTTGTGCGTTCAAAGCACGCACTTGCGCTGTGGATCGCGTCAGCACTGGCACTTGTGGCGCAACGCCGAATGAGTCCCGTTGCGATTGTCGGCGGAGGTGAGCGCACCGCTCCCGTGATTCCAAGCCTGTCGCGCACCGACCTCCAACGCGCCATCGAACCGCTGCGCCTGACACAGGTGCATGAAGCGACGCGGGTCGGAGAACGCGTACGAGATATCGCACTGCGCGCCGCGCGCGCAAGCGTGGTGGTCATCCTTTCTGATTTGCACGATCCTGCCGCGATTCCAGCGATTCGAAGCGCTTCGCAACGACACGACTGCCTTGTTGTGCACACCATTGATCCGGCTGAAATCTCGCCTCTCCGCGCCGGGTTTCTGCGCGTACGCGAAGCAGAGTCGCAACGAACTTGGACCATGACCCCACGCCACAGTTTCTCGCGCGTGACCGATGTTCGCGGAGAACTTCTTCGCGCGGGCGCAGACTATCTTCGGCTTCGCACCGATGAACAGTTCGTGCCGAGTTTGCGCCGGTTCTTCGCGACGCGTGGATCACTCGTACGAGGGCGAGGATGATGCGATTCGCCTTCAAACAACGCCAAACTTGTATCGGGATACTGATCGCGACACTGTGCCTTGCCGCGTCGTTCGTCACGACAACAACAATCTTCGCGCAGACGAGCGAAGAATCGACGCTTTCCGAAAGCGCATCGCTTGCCTCGGCTCCACCACTTTCCCGCGCACCTCGCGGCGCGACTGGAACGCTTGAACTTTCTTATGACGCTGCACCACTGCGGGCGAAACCGTCGAGTGATCTCACAGCCCCCGTACTTGTCCGCGTCAATGACATCACATCCAAGCGATACCGAGTGGAGTACATGGGCCTTGTCAGCGGGGTGTATGACCTCGCACCATATCTTGAGCAGGCAGATGGGCGCCCTGCGATCTTCGCCACACCACTGACTGTCGAAATTTTCACACAATTGCCGCCAAATCATGGCACCGATGTCTTCGGACTCTCTGCGCCCTCGTTTGGATTTCGCGCGCACTATCGCGAACTGTTGATCGCCATTGCTGTGCTTTGGATTGCCGTACCGACTGTTCTGGTTGTGCGACGATTCACGCGCAAACAGCCTCTTGCTGCCATCCAACCGACTGCCTCGACTCCAACACTCGAAGAACAGTTGTTCGCGCTCGCGCATGAGGCGAAAGCACGGGTACTTTCCGTCGATGAGCGCGGACAGTTAGAACTCATGCTGCTTCGCACGCTGCGATCACATGTTGCAGATGGTCGCGATGCTCTGAACACTCCTGCGACGCTTTCCGCTCAAACCGAAGCACTTCGGCGTGACGCCTCGGTTGGGCCAGTCATTCTGGCCGTTGAGCGATGGCTTCATGCTGCGACGGAGGGCGAGGCGCGCGAGGCTCTCCATGCACTTGAAGCCCTCGAACATTCGATGCTCTCGCGTGGCGGAGCTCTGCCGAGCGTTGGAGGCAGCACATGACATTCACACATCCGTGGGTCTTGTTGCTTCTCGCGATACCAGTGCTTCTCTTCTGGAGCGTTCTCGTACGCCCACACGGCATCGTGGCGCCAGCAGATCATTTTTCTCATCGCCGTGAACGCAAGTTTCTTCGTGGATTCTTGGGCCTTTTCGAGTGTATACCGCTCGCCCTGCTCGCCGTCACACTTGTTGTGTTGGCTGGGCCGCAGACTTTGCAGCAACCGAAGCGCGAGCGTTCGCTCACCAACATCACGATCTGTCTTGATGTCTCGGGCAGCATGACTGGTCGCAACTATCAATTGGCGTCGCAGGCTGTCGATGATTTCACGCGCGCTCGTGAGGGTGATGCGTTTGGACTCACGCTGTTCGGTGTTCGACAGATTCGTTGGCTACCGCTTACGAAGGACCTGCAAGCAATTCGCAATGCGCTTCCGTTTGCGAATCCGGAGAACCAACCATCGCACATGGGCGGAACTGCGATCGGGGCTGCGCTGCAGTTTTGCGGTCAAAATATGGTTGCCGAAGCGACGACCGGCGATCGGATGATCATCCTCGTTTCCGACGGCATGAGTTTTGATCTTGGAGGCGGAGTTGCGGAGGAGATCGGCGAGGAACTCAAAGCATCAAGCATCACGGTCTATCACATCCACATTGACGAATCTGATGTTCCGAGTGATGTGTTGGAACTGGTCGAACTCACCGGCGGCCAGAGTTTCGCCGCAACAGACCAAGCAAGCTTACACGCGATCTTTACCCACATTGATCGCATGAAACCAGCAACATTCTCAACACCTGGCACCGTGCCGCTTGATCGCTTTGCACCGTTCGCGGTTGCGCTGTTGGTTCTCGCGGCACTACACACCATCGGACTTCTTGGCGTGAGGTGGACGCCATGGTGATGTTCGCCTTTCTCGCGCAAATCTCACCTTCGAGTGGGAACATCAGCGCGGCTATCGACGATCGACACATCTTGATCGCGGCGATGGTTGCGGGTGTCACAGTGATGGCGCTCGTCGGCGTTGCGGAATCGCTTCATCGCCGTCGTGTTTCGCGAGCAAAGCGCCTTGCATTTGGCGCAACTGGCGAGCCTGCGCGTTGGACTGTCATCGCGCCGTTCGCGCGCATCGCAGGGCTCGGACTCGCGGTGTTCGGTGCAACGCTCTTGTTCTATTTCGATCCGATCGAATCAGAAGGAAAGCCAAATCCTCGCGCATCGCGACAAGTGTTGGTCGTGCTCGATGTGAGTCCAAGCATGAACATCAGCGACGCGGGACCAGAGCCAACCAAGGAGATGCGCGGCGTCTGGGCTGGCAAAGTGTTACGCGGCATCCTCGATCGCGTCGACATGAAAGACACGCGCGTTTCACTCATTGCCTTCTACACCCGCGCTGTTCCCATGCTGCAGGATTCCACGGATAAGGAACTTATCTCAGGCTTGATGGATGGGATTCCGCTCTACACCGCGTTCAAGGCGGGTGAGACCGACATGCAAGCAGGGATCGACGCAGCATTTCGTATGGCCAAACCATGGCCACGACAATCGACCACGCTTGTGGTCATTGGCGATGGCGATCTCACGCAAACGGTCACACCACGCGACATGCCTGCGTCGATTGCAGATGCGATTGTGATCGGTGTGGGTGATCCAGTGCGCCCGACGACGCTTGCTGGACACTCGTCAAAGCAAGACGCATGGGCGTTGAAGACTCTCGCCGCGAAACTTGGTGGCTATTACCACGACGGAAACACTCGACAACTTCCATCCGAGGTTGTTGCACAACTCGCATCCATCTCACCGCGCCTCAGCGACGCACTTTCGGTGCGTGAACTCGGGCTCACAGCGCTCAGTGTAGGGGCTCTACTCACCGCGCTCATCGGCCCAGCGCTCATGCTCTTTGGACGCCGCGCACCGGCATCGTCGGTGGACACCGTCTCAACGGCAATTTCTCACAACACACTGCATATCCGCACCATGTCTGCGAGTGCATTCAAAGGAACGGCTTCATGACTTCATCTTCACCTACATCTGCACCTACATCTGCACCTGCCGTGCCGTCTTACCCAGCACGAAGTGCACGCCGCACACTTCTCACGCGCTGCGCATGGACCGTGTGGGCGCTTGTTCCTGTTGGAATCTTGGCATACCACTACGGGCCTGGCCAAGCCGCGTATCGCGCGTCGCTCGCAACTGAACTCGTTGCGAAAG
>JASGCF010000303.1 GCA_030054275.1 Limnohabitans sp.
ACTTCGAGCGCCGGTCGCGCCTGCAAGTCCTGGACTTGATCGCGCAGAATTTCATAGCACGCGATCACCGCTGGTGAATCTGCGCCGGTGAGCGTCGTCACCCTCGAGAAATCGCGGTGAATGCTCTTTGCATGTGCTGGAGACGCTGCAATCATCCACACGCTGACATCACGCGCAACCATGCGCAAGAAGTCGACAAGCGGAAGATCTTCATCAAGATCAGCAAGATACGACGCGCCTCGTAACACTTGAACGCGAATGAGACCTGGCTCAAGACGCAACAAGCCGACAGGTCCATCACCAACTGCAACGCGATCTGCGTACTGCGGAATCCAAAGTCCACCCATGACTGGAAGATTGCCTGGAACAAGCAGCGTTCGCGGCGCTCGAGGAGCCGCTGCGCTGCCGCCAATCGGAGCATCACCGTTCGCGCCAAAAAGCGCGTCGAAGTGATGATCGAATGCATGAGCACTGGAGTTGGCAGTCATCGCGCGATCTCTCCGTGGGCAGCGGTTTCTGCAACCATCGCAGGAACTTCGATCAAACTCAAACCAAGACCATCCGGTCCGTCCGCTCGATGCGAATTGAATGCATCTGCCGCAGCCAATCCATCGGTCACGATGCGATACGCATGGCGGCCCGCGGGAAGACGAACTCGCGCCTCCATTCGCAGACCATCGGAACTTGCAGAAAGCGGCGTCGCAACAGGATTCCAACCATTGAATTCACCCATCACAAACAAGGCGCGGGCACTCGCAGGTTGGACAAAATGCGCAAACCCGTCGCGTCCAACGCGGACGCCGTAGCCGCCACCAAGGGCCGCACTTTGCCGCGTGCGCTCACCAAGTGAGCGAAGCCGCGCTGCGAGATCCGCTGCGCGTCCAATGCGTGAAACGGCTGCATCGGGCGCTGGGAGTCCGTTGGCACCTTCTGCCTGCATCCCCTGCGGCTCAGGCGTCTGATGCGCCGATTCCTCTGGCAACATCTCACGCTCAAGAAATGCGCGTGGATCGAGAGTTTCCACGAGCGGCGTCACAGGAAGTGCAATGGCGTCGAGTGCGGTAGCTGCTGGCGGGTTTGCGCACAGCCACGCAGCAAGTTGCTCAAAGTCGCGGACAGCCTCAGAGTCGGGCGCAAACTCTGTGACAGATTGGCCATAGCTCGCAGCGTCGCGAAGTTCCTCGTGCTCACGCACCGTGAGCGCCAACAACGCTTCTGGGAATCGCTTCTCCAGCGCGGCAACCACATCGCGTGAAAGTGGACGAGCGTCGTTGTAGAGCGTTGGCAGCAAGTGAAATCGAATCTCGCGGCCGAATCGTCGAACGATTGCTTGAATCGCATCAACCTGACGCTCCGCACCCTTCAGACTAAAGAAGCCTGTTTCTACGGGAATAATCGCGAGATCTGAGGCACGCAGCGCATTCGCGGTGAGCAGTCCGAGTGTTGGAGCACAATCGATGATGCACCAATCGAAGTCATCGCGCCATGCTGCAAGAACCCGCGCGAGGCGACGGTCGCGATCAAAGCGTGATGCCATCGGACCGTGCGGCGTTTCAAGCGACGCGAGGCTGAAACTCGACGGCAGCAATCGCAAGCCATGCGACACTTCCCAAACGAAATCCGCAGCGCGCGGCAATTGCGCATGGTCAAGCAGCATGGCATCGGCGACAGTGCGCTCGAGCGTTTGCTCCGGAACACCAAGGCCAGCGGCACAGTGGGACTGTGGATCCATGTCGACGAGCAGCACGCGAGCACCGCTTCGAGCAAGAACCGCTGCGAGATTGACGGCGGTTGTGGTCTTGCCACAGCCACCCTTCTGATTCACGATCGAGACAACGCGCATGGGGAGGTTCTCGGCATTTTGGCCGAGAAAACCCGAATTTTCAGAGCCTCAGATGGGGTTCTCCACACATCGCTCCGCAGCCGAGGCGGGACATTCGCGTTCCATCCGTCACACACGCGTTACGCACGAACGCCAATAGACGCAAGCGCCTTCCGGACCGTGGCTTCGGCCACTCCCGTCACCACCTCAACCCTTCCGATCGAGCGCGGAAGTACGAGCCGCAGAACCCCCTCCTCGTTTTTCTTGTCGAACGCCATGCGGCGGAGAATTTCATCCGCGAGCCCGGCCTCGAGCGCGACCGCCGGCAGTTCGGTGGGAAGTCCGATTCGTTGGATGAGCGCACAAATCGCGTCGTGCTCTTCACGGGCGAGCAAGCCACACTCCAGCGCGCAATGCGAAGCCGCACAAAGACCAATGGCGACCGCTTCGCCGTGCAGGAGGTCGACCTTGGGCAGTGTTTCGATGGCGTGCCCGAAGGTGTGGCCGAGGTTGAGGTGGGCGCGCTCCCCGCGTTCGAATGGATCTCGGGTCACGATCGCTGCCTTCACCGAAGCCGATGACGGAATGAGCCGATCGAGCGCAGCCGTATCGCCACGCGCAAGTTGCTCCGCGTCGATATCGAGCGCTGTGAAACGCGGTTCACCGGCAATGATCGCATGCTTGATGCACTCAGCGAGTCCAGCGCGAAGTTCACGCGCAGAGAGAGTGGTAAGCGCGTCTGCGTCTGCGACGGTGAGCTTTGGTTGCCAAAACGCGCCTGCAAGATTTTTCCCAAGTCCACCGCCGGGAAGCGTGAGATTGACCCCAGTCTTGCCACCAATCGCAGCATCAACCATCGCAAGGAGCGTCGTTGGGATTTGCAGCAAATCGACACCGCGCAGAAAGGTCGCCGCGGCAAATCCAGCAAGATCACCAACGAGTCCACCACCGATGGCAATCACAAGTCCCCGTCGATCGAGGTGATGCGCGAGTGCCGCATGCCAGATCGCTTCGACCGCATCGAGATTCTTTGCCGTTTCCGTTGCGTCGAGATGGATCGCGCCGATGTGCGCGTGCGCGGCCGCGAGCGATGCAGCCGAACGCGCAGCCAGTTGCGTCACATTTCGATCGACCACGAGTAGGACTCGGCGATCTGCAAGGGCGATGCCGTGGCTCGTGATGACTTCGGCAAGGCGTGCGATGGCGCCACGCTCGATATGCAGACTTGTCGGCGCCTGCGGGATATCAATGGGGATGATGGTGTGCGCCATGGTGAGACATCAGTCGTTATCGCGAATCGATGCAGCATTGCGCAATCGAAGCAGCGCTTCTTCAGGAGTGCACCGAGACAGCGGTTGAGTACTGTTGTGCTCGGCGCGCGCGTCTGGATCTATCGGCATTTCAGACGCGCCCGCTTGCCAAGCGTCAGGGTCGGATGGCCAAGGCCTTGGTCTGCCGTCGTGCGCTCGGAGTTGCGCTGCAGGAATACTTCGGCGGGCGCGCTGAGGCGATCGTCGCGAGGCCTTTCGAGCAATCGACTTGAGGACGATGTGCGCGATGGCGAGCACGATCACCAAGGCCAAGAGCGGGCGAAGTTCGGTCGGGAAGCCTTGCATGCTGGGAGCGAATTGTGCCATGTGCGGGCGAGTTTGCGCGAGTGTCGTCTGGCTGCGACATGGTGAACGCTCGTTCGAGCTTCACCAACGCGTCATTCTCCACACGGAGTTTTCCAGGGGTGCTTCTGATGAGGTTCTTCTGATGGGTTTTCTCATGAGGTTGTTTCTCACCGAGGCACGGAGACACGTAGACACGGAGACACGGAGCACGAAGCGTGGTGGCAGGTGGACTGCGCTTGCGCAAGTGGATTCGGGGAAGAGGATTCGGGGAAGGCGATTTGGGGAAGGCGATTTGGGGAACTGATCCGACCCACCGATGGGGCGCGGTCGAGACGACGAGTCGGGCGTGCTCGGAGTGCGCGGCGCAGTGCGCCAAGCACGCAGATCACGACCAGCGAGGAGTCGAAGACTGCGCGCGGATCGAATGCTGCGGGGAGGCAGACTTCCCGAACAAGCCAATCCCACTGCCCCGCAGCGTTCGAGACGCTGGTCACTTCCATGCTGACTGGAACCGAGGGATTCGAAATGAGGGATTCGAAATCCACAACTCGGCGTGCCGAGTTGTGGATCCGATAGACCAAT